>DATECO010000090.1:0-6011 GCA_035286865.1 Nitrospiria bacterium
CATCATTCTGAAAGTACGGAAGCCCTCTTCGTCCATACCCCCGGCCTCAAGGTGGTGGTTCCCTCTACACCTGCAGAGACGAAAGGACTCCTCACGGCCGCCATTCGAGACCCGGATCCGGTAATCTTTTTGGAGCCGGCCCGAATCTACCGGGCCATTAAGGAGGAGGTCCCGGAAGGGGAGTACGTGATCCCTCTCGGCAAGGCCCGGGTGGTCCGGGAGGGAGGCCATATCACCCTGATCTCCTGGGGGGCGATGCTGCGTCCTACCCTTCAGGCGGCCGAAATGGTGAAAGAAGAGGGAATCGAGGCCGAAGTGATTGACATGAGGACCCTCTACCCTTTGGATACAGACACGATTATCGAATCGGTGAAGAAGACAAAGAGGGCGGTGGTCATCCATGAAGCCCCCAAGGTGGCTGGACTGGGTGCCGAGATCATTGCCCTGATCAATGAGCGTGCCCTGCTTCATCTGGAGGCCCCAGTCGAACGGGTGGCGGGATTTGACACCCCCATTCCACTTCCCAAGATGGAGGAGTTCTATCTGCCGGATGCGGAACGGATCGTCAAGGCGATTCGCAGGGTGATGAGGTATTAATCCCATGGCAAAAGAGTTTCGATTCCCGGATGTGGGAGAAGGGATCACAGAAGGCGAGATCGTCAAGTGGCTGGTCAAGGAGGGGGAGAGCGTCAAACAGGATCAACCCCTCGTCCAGGTGGAGACCGACAAGGCAATTGTGGACCTGCCCTCGCCCTATGCGGGAACCATTGTGCGTCTGTATGGAAATGAAGGCGACATCATCAAGGTAGGCGATGTCCTGGTCACCCTTGCCGAGGCAGGTGAGCCAGGGGTGATCCCCGGGCGCAAAGACTCCGGCACAGTGGTGGGAAGGGTTGAGGAGGCACCCGAAGAACCAGAGGTCCTGGCCGTTCCGGCCGTCCGGCTCTTGGCCCGAGAACTGGGTGTTGATCTTGCCAAGGTGAAGGGGACAGGCCCCAAGGGGCGGGTGACCCGGCAAGATGTGGAGAAGTCTGCCTCCGGCAGAGGGAGCGTAAAAGGGGTGGCGGAGAAGACTCTAAGTGAGACTAGAGATGCCTATGGGGCAGTGGAGGAGGTGCCTTTACGGGGAATAAGGCGCAGCACTGCAAAACATATGGCCGAGGCCTTCCGCATGGTCCCTGCGGTGACCAGTACTGATGAGGCGGATGTGACGGTGCTGGGAGAGATCAAGGATAAGGGAAAACAAGTCGCCCAGGGAAAGGGGGTCAAGCTTACTTATCTCCCATTTGTCATTAAGGCCATCATCGCCGGTCTCAAGGTTCACCCTTTTCTGAATGCCACACTGGACCCTGTCAAGGAGGTGATCGTCTTAAAAAAGTATTACAACATCGGGATTGCCGTGGATACGCCGGATGGGTTGATGGTCTTCGTCATCAAGGAAGCAGACCAAAAGAGCATTCTGGATCTGGCTAAGATCCTTAACAGCCTGACCCAAAAAGCCCAGACCCGGACGATTGACCTTGAGGACCTGAAAGGCGGTACGTTTAGCATCACCAATTATGGGGCGATCCGAGGGATTCATGGGACCCCCATGATCAACACTCCGGAGGTGGCCATCCTGGGTACCGGTAGGATCAGCGAGCGTCCGGTGGTCAGAGGAGGTGCCATTGTGGCACGGCGTATCCTTCCCCTGTCTCTAACGTTTGACCATCGGGTGCTCGATGGGGCCGAGGCGGCAAGATTCATGAATGTGGTGATCCAGCACCTTGAGGACCCTCACCTAATGCTGATTGAAGGCAGATAGCATTCCCCTCTTCTTCCAGATATTGGCGCGAGCAGACATATACTTCTTGCAATAATGTCCTGTTTTTCCTAAAATAAAATCCATGAGCCGTTTGTGGGTGAAATGAAGAGAATGACTACGAAAGGTGGAGCCTAATCACATATGGAAGGTACTTCTCCAGATACGCTTATTCACAAAGATCGGTCTCTCGCGGACCTGGATCCCGAGGCCCTGAGGGTATATTTTCAGGGCTATTTGAAGGACCGGAGGGCTGATATCCTGGCCCGCCATCGGTCAGGCACTCCGGCGAAATCGGTCGTGAGGGAAGTGACGGCTTTGGCTGATGAGATTATCACAACCCTCTCGACGGCGGTAGTGAGACAGGTGGTGGGCCGGAGTTTGGCCTGGAAGGAAGAGGACTGTGCCCTCGTTGGCGTGGGGGGATATGGAAGGAGGGAATTGTTTCCCTATTCCGATATCGACCTGATGTTCCTGTACCGGGAGAGGTCAAATAAACCCGCGATGTCCTATGCACGGGGAATGCTCCAGGTCCTCTGGGACTTGGGCTTCCAGGTGGGCCACAGCCTGCGCACTGTGCAGGACTGCCTGGAGATTGGGAAGACCGACTTAACCACCCGAACAGCACTAATGGAGGCCCGCCTGCTTTGTGGGAGTGCTGGCCTCTTCAAAGAATTTCAGGAACGGTTCTGGTCAAAGGTCTGCCGCAGGGGGATAGAAAAATATATACAGGCCAAGCTCCAGGAGCGGGCAGGGGAGTATGCACGATACGGTTCTACTGTGTATCTGCTAGAACCGGACGTCAAAAAGAGCAAAGGAGGACTTAGAGATCTCAACCTGTTGATATGGGTCTCTGCTGTCCGCCATGCCACGGCGAGTCTGGACGAACTGTTGAAGATGGGCCTCCTCACGCAGAAGGAATACGGGATGTTTCTTTCGGCCCAGGACTTTCTATGGAGGGTGAGGGCAGAACTTCATTTTCATGCCGGCCGAAGTCAGGATATTCTCTCATTTGATGAGCAAATCAGGCTGGCCCAACTCTTCTCCTATCGGGATGAAGCGCATCTCCTGGGTGTGGAAAAGTTTATGCGGGAGTACTATCGCCATTCTACCGCGGCCCACGAGGTCAGGAAGCGGTTTATTCACCGATCCGTTTCTCACCCTGGCTGGCAAAAACTAGTCCGTCGCCTGACCGATCGGCGGGTGGAGAGGCTTTTTAAACTCGATCGATACGAAATCTCGGTAGATGAATCCCGACTGGAGGAATTTTTTGAAGCTCCCTGGCCGTTGCTCAAGCTATTCCACTTGTCACAGGATCACCAGGTACCTATTGCAGAAGAGACCCAGGTGATGCTTCATGATAATGTGCAACGTTTACCCCAGGAAAACTGGAATAGCCCTGGCGTCAATAGGCTCTTTATGAACATTCTGGCCAAGCCCGGCAGAATCGCCGAGATCCTCAAGCTGTTGCATGAGGACAACCTGCTGGAGAAGATTATTCCCGAGTATGAACATGTGCATTATCTGATGCAATTTAACGAGTACCACAAGTATACGATTGATGAACATTGTATCAGGGCAGTGGGTCAGGCGGAATCCTTGGATGGGCATCCGACTGAGGCTGAGGGAGAATTGGCCCCGGTCTACCGGGATATGAAGCGCAAAGAACTCCTCCATTTGGCCCTGTTACTGCACGATATTGGAAAGGGCCAGGATGGAGATCATAGTCTTATCGGTGAACAGATCGCGCGGAATGTGGCCGACCGGCTGGGTCTTAGTCTTGAGGATAAATCCCTGTTGGCTTTTCTGGTCCGAGATCACCTGCTCATGGCCCATACGGCCTTCCGCAGAGACCTATCGGATGAAGGAATCCTGTTGCGTTTTGCTAAGCGGGTTGCCCAACCGGAGGCCCTGAAGATGCTCTATGTCTTTACCTATGCTGATATCTCAGCAGTAGGGCCGGATACCTGGACACCCTGGAAGAGGGATCTCCTTAAGGATCTGTTTATTAAGACCCTGGAGGTCTTGACCGGCACCGGCGAGCCATTGACCCAGGAGGAGCGGAGCGGACGAGTACGGCAGGAGATCGGAAAGCAGTTAGAGAATCTCTACCCTGCCCACTGGCTGGAGAGTCAACTGGGGGCCATGACTTCTCGATATCTCCTGACGACTCCGGTCGAAAAGATAGCCAAACACCTACAGAGAATGGAGTCGCTCGAGATAGAGAGGGTGATGGTGGATGTGGAATTTAGCCCGGCGCATGGGACTTCGGAGTTCACGGTCTATACCTTTGATGACTTGATCCCGGGCATCTTTTCCAAGATCGCAGGCGTCTTAGCGGCCAAAGGGATCCAGATCCTTGATGCCCAGATCCATACACGGAAGGATGGAGTCGTGGTGGACACCTTTCAGGTGATCGACCCAGACTATGTCAGCTGCCCTCCAAAGAGGCGATTTGAGGATATCTCCCGAACGATCAAGGAAGTGCTCCTGGGGGAGGTTGCAGCAGATCATCTTTTCGCTGGGACCCCCAGATTTCCCTCTGGCCGGTGGATTTCCCCTCGGTTTGAGCCGACCCGTATTGAGATTGATAATGATCTATCGGATCGCTACACCATTATCGATGTGTTTGCCCATGACCGGCAGGGGTTACTCTATGTGATCACCAAGGCCATCTTTGAGCTGGGGCTCTCGGTCCATTTTGCAAGGGTGGCCACACGGCTGGACCAGATCGTGGACGTTTTTTATGTGACGGACTTGGAGGGTAAAAAAATTGACTTTCCTGAGAAGTTACAGTCCATCCGTCAAACGCTAGTCTCTAAAATCGACGAGTTTCTCATGTCCCCGCAAGGCCTCCACCAACCGAAATCCACTTGAGAAAAAAGTATATTTTATTATCATGAGAACGATAAGGAGCACGACAGAATGCCCTACAAGATAAAAACGATACCCAAAAAATCCATGCTCGAGACGGCAGAGATTGTCACTCGATCCGAAGTAGTGCTGAATTTACTCAACACCCACCGTCGGTGGGTCGCATTGGGGATAGGACTGGTGCTGGCGGGGGGCCTCGCCTGGGGATGGATCACATGGTCTCTGGCCGAGCAAAACCGCAAGGCCCAGTCGCTGGAATACGAGGCCTCCAAACAGGTTTCAGGAGAATCCTTGCCTGAGGCGGAGTTTGCAGACCGGACCCAAAAGGCGATCGCTCTTTATCAGGAGATCCTCACAAATTACCCGAAAAGTTCAAGCGCCCCATTCGCGCAGTACCAGTTGGGGAATAGCTATTCTGAGCTCAGACAGTATGATAAGGCCGTAGCGGCTTATCAGGACTTCATTCAACGCTACTCAGGGCAAAAGGTCCTGCTTCCCATGGTCTACCAGCGTCTGGGATATGCCCATCTGTTTCAAGGGGATCATCAGTCCGCCCTAGCAGATTTTGATCAGGTGATCAAGCTGTCAGATGCCTGGAATAAGGATCAAGCCTACTATGAGGCGGGTAGGGTGTACGAGGGGCTAGGCGATAAGGCATCCGCCATCGGAAGATATGAAGGCCTGATTAAGGAATTTCCGCGCTCTCCTTGGGCCAGCGAGGCCCAAACCCGGCTAAAGGCCTTAGGTGCCTTTACCTCGAACGAAGGTGAGAGGTCACCTTCGATTCTCGGTACAAGTGTACCGCCGGCCGCGCCTGCCGGGGAAACACCTTCTGCGACTGGGGGGATTCCAGAAAAGGATGAGATTAATCAATAGGCAGTTTGGCAGGATCCCTGTTTAGGACTCCTCTGCGTTCAGATAAAGCACCAGTCGCTTACCGGCCCGGAGGGTGGAGGAGTGATCTAGCCTATTCCACTTGCGGATTTGACTGACAGGGACATTAAAGTATTTTGATATCCTCCAGAGCGTGTCACCCCGCCTGACCTTGTAAAGGATCTTCTTTAATCTCTGTTCATCCTCTGATGGAGTGTAATTAATCGCTGTAGAGAGTTTTTTATGCCCCTGGCGGATTGCAGTTCTACTGCTCATCGGAATCAGCAGATAGTGGCTTTCTCGGATGATATGGGATTTCCCTAGATTGTTGAGCTCCCGGATGGCCTGGATACTGGTCCCAAATTTTCTGGCAAGTGTAGATAATGTCTCACCTCGTCTCACGCGATGTCTCAGCTGGATCATCCGCTTCTGGACAGGAACATCTGAAAAGTTCTCAAGAAAG
>DATECO010000091.1:0-3135 GCA_035286865.1 Nitrospiria bacterium
ACCAGCTCTCCGGTTGATCATGTCATCATCAAAAACGGCAGGGCAGTGGGGATCAAGTTAGAGGACGGCACTGAGATCGAGGCAAAAAAGGCCGTGCTTACGGATGTTGATCCGGATCAGCTCTGCAACAAACTTATTGGCAAGGATCATATCTCTTCCGATCTCTTAAGAAAGGTAAATGCAATCGAGCGGGATTACATCTGTCTGATGTGGTACACTTGGGCCTTCAAGGAGAGGCCAAGGTATAAGGCCGAGGCCTGGAACCCAGACTGCTGGCAGACGATGTGGCTCGCCCTGGGGGACATGGATGATGAGACCTTCAGAAAAGAAGGTTGCGAGAGAAGGCTCGGTAAATGGCCCTCAAAGCTCAATCTGGGGATCGCCTATCATGGGATAAGCGAGACCAGCCCGGGAGACTCATTGATTGCCCCTCCGGATGTCAACTTCACCATCCTCACGGAACAGTTTGTTATTCCCGCCTGGCGGCTTTCAGAAGCGGAGTGGAAGAAGAAGGAGACCGAGCATGCCGAGGCGGTAGTGAAAAAGATGCACGAGTATGCGCCGAATGTGAGCTGGGACATTATAGGAGGTTATCTTCCCATAACCCCTTATTACACTGCCCATCAGTGCAGGAACTATGCCCCGACGGGGAACTGGTGCGTAATCGACAATATCCCCTCCCAGTCGGGCAGATTCCGGCCTGTTGCCGAGCTGGCCCGTAATAAGGTTCCGGGGATAGAGGGTCTCTATTGCACCGGGTCGGCCTGGCCTCCCTATGGATCGGCCCACAGCATGCAGGGCTATAATTGCTATAAGATAATGGCTGAGGACCTTGATCTTCCCAAGCCTTGGGACGTAGACGGCAGACCCTTCTAAGAAAGGAGAAGAAGATGGAAAGAAAAGAACGCGAATGGCATAAATTGTATTCTCACCCGGTTTATAAGGTCAAGCCGCCGGAGATCAAATGCGACGTGGTCATAATCGGGGGCGGCCCCAATGGATTGACAGCAGGGGCCTATCTGGCCAAGGCCGGTCAAAAGGTAATAATAGTAGATCGGAGAAACGAGTTAGGAGGAGGGGCGGCGACGGAAGAGGCGACGATCCAGGCCGGTTTTCGTCACAATGTGCATGCCGTATATTTTATGATGACCGACTATGCCCCGGTATATAAGGATTTGGAATTAGAGACGAAATACGAGGTAAGACACATCTATCCTTCTTTGCAGTTTGTCATGCCGTTTACGGATGGTAAGAGCCTTTCTATCTATTCTGATCCTGATTTGACCAGCAAATCGATAGAGAAGTTCAGCAAGCATGATGCCAAGAGCTACCGCGATCTCTTCGAGAGGTCAAGAAAGATGGTAGATGAGTTCATCGCGCCTGCGACCTATGCACCGCCCCTTCCGGCGCTGGAAGCGGTGGTAAAGATGCAGACTTCCGATATAGGCAGAGAGATCATGGAGTTTTCGGAGAAGAGCCCGAAGATGGTGGTTGATGAATACTTTGAGAATGAACGGGTGAAGGCATTGATGCTTTATACTTTTTGCATGTGGGGTCTTGATCCCACGCAGACGGGGGTGGGCTATCTGATTCCTTTGTATGTTGATCGTTCGGCGAATTATCGTTTGGTAGTCCATGGCTCCCATACCCTTCCCCAGGAGATCAACAAGGTATTTTTGGAAAACGGGGGACATTCGATGGCTCCCTACTATGTGAAGCGGATCATAGTCGAGAATGGGGAGGCCAAAGGGGTGGAGTTGGAACACGGTCCGATCATAAGGGCGAGGGCAGTAATAAGCACGGTGGATACGGCGCAGACATTTTTAAGGATGACGGGAGAAGAGCACCTGGACAAGGAGTTTGTCGAGTCCACGAAGGGATGGTTATGGGAGCACTGGAGCCTTTTGGGGACGCACCTTGCCCTGGAGGAAGCGCCCCGTTTCACCTGTGCCAAGGATGACCCGGATCTAAACCGGGGCTTGGTTTATGTATTGGGCTATGAGAGCGACGAGGACTTTATCAACCACTATGAAGCGATAGGTCGGGGAGAGAATGACGGCAAGATCGGTTTCAACTGTTGTTTCCCCTCGGTTCATGATCCATCCCAGGCGCCGGCGGGCAGACATACGGGTCTTTTGTCTCAGATGGCGCCCTTTGAATTGAAGGATGGGGGTAAAGACCGGTGGTTTCCGATGCGCTTCAAGGAGGAGCAGGGGTGGCGGTGCATCAAGGTATTGCAGAAGTACGCTCCTAACCTGACGGATGAGAAGATCAGGGCGGTATATGTGAGCACCCCTCTTGATGTAGAGGATAAATACCTGAATATGGTAAGAGGTTCGATCAAACAGGGGGCATATCATCCCCTACAGATGGGTTATATGCGTCCCAACGAGTTCTGTTCGAACCACAGATCGCCGATCAGAAACCTATTTATGGGCGGCAGTTGCACCTACCCTGGTGGCACGGTGATATTTGGCGCGGGCTATCTGGCGGCCAATGCGGTAGCCGAGGATTTGGGCATAAGCAAGTGGTGGAAGGAGCCGGAGAAGGTAACTCGGGCCAGGAAACTGGGGTTGCTGTGAGTTTGACCAGCAGGCTGCCCGCAAGCCCCGTTCGCGGTACGCCGGAGGCGTACCGCGAACATGTTATATGTGTTAAGGTCGGCTTATCGACTTGAAATATTTTATGCCCTATAGCCACTCCAAAACTATTGCAGGGGTGGCTATAGGGAACTGGAAAGACCTTATTCTCACAAGTCATCTCGGTCTCAGAGAAAGAATATCGCGCAGCGCTTTTAGAATCTACTACCGTCCAGTGGATCGGTCCGACGGTCGGCAATGCGATCAGCCCATCATGCTGGTCACGCCTAAATCGCTGGCAGATTATCCCAAAAAACTCCAATGGACAATTTAAAAGATAGGCATGTGCGGGCATTGGAGAGACAAGGTTTGGAAAGCTTCCTGAGTCAAACGAATTAGCTTTAGCGCTTGAAGCCTCGAAAACAAAAAAGGGAGAGAATCGATGGGGAAAGAAAGGTATGTGGTTTTTATTGACACAGGAGGAACCTTCTCAGACGCGATAATCCTTAAAGAAGATGGGGGATTTACAAGCGGTAAAGCCTCCACCACTCCTGAA
>DATECO010000092.1:0-5209 GCA_035286865.1 Nitrospiria bacterium
CACAGGGTCTTTTATCTTTTTCTCAGGAAATCATTGTGGGCTAATATCGCACAGGGATGGCTTTGCCAATCAGGAAAGATCAGATCCCGATCCTTAGGAAGTATTGACAGAGGATATGAAAACACGGTAGAGTGATACAAAATTGGGAGTTGCGATGACCCTGACACGTTGGGAGGTTCCCCCCAAACACCTCTGCAGTCGATACGATCCCCAGCAGTTCCCCTTCGAGACCACCGAAAATCTTCCATACGAAGAAGAAGTCATCGGCCAGGTACGGGCCGTGCGGGCCATGGACTTCGGCCTTCATATCCAGGACCGGGGTTACAACATCTTCGTCTCCGGGGTCCCGGGAACAGGTAAAAACACCATTGTCAAGTCCATGATCAAGCGTGTGGCCGAGACACAACCTACCCCAGATGATTGGTGCTACGTCAATAATTTTCAGGATCCAGATCGCCCTAAGGTATTGAACCTCCCCGCCGGCAAGGGTCGAGAGTTACAGCGGGATATAGAGCGTCTCATCGCCTCCCTGAGGGAGGAGTTCCCAAAGGTCTTCCAGAGTAAGGACTACGAAGACCAGCGACGGTTGATCGAAGAGGGTTTCTCCAAGGCCCGTGACAGCCTCACTCGAGATCTCGAGGATCGGGCCAAGGAAAATGGTTTTGAGATCAGCAGCACCCGCCTGGGGGTCGTTGTGATCCCCATCTATCGGGGGAAGCCCCTCGAGGCCGAGCAGTTGGAAGCCCTCGACCCAAGTATCAGGACAGAAATCCAGCGTAAAGAGAAGCTTCTCCATGAACACATCCATACCTTTGCCCAGCAGGTCCGCGCCCTAAGGGAGGAGGTGGACCGGAAGACCGAACAGCTCAATCGCCGAGTTGCGCATTTCACCTCAGACCATTCCTTCGAAAGTCTGCGGGAGAAGTATCAAGCGTTCCCAAAGGTCATGGAGTACATCCAGGCCTTAAAGCAGGATGTGTTGGAAAACTTCAAGGACTTCCTTCCCGCGCCGGAATCCCCTATTCAGCTTCCTTCCATCGAGGTCGAGCCTGCACGCAAGTCCATTACGCGTTATGAAGTGAACGCGGTGGTAGACAATAGCGGGGTCAAAGGCGCCCCGCTTGTGGAGGAGATCAATCCCACTTACAATCACTTAGTGGGCCGTATCGAGAAGAAGGGCCGATTTGGGACCCTATACACAGACTTCACCCTGATTAAGGCCGGCTCGTTACTTCAGGCCAACGGGGGATACCTGCTCCTAAATGTCCTAGATGTCCTTCGGAGTCCCTTCTCCTGGGAAGCCCTCAAGCGCGTCATCAAGAACCAGGAGGTGAAAATCGAGGACATCGGCGAACTCTATGGATTCATCGCCTCGGCAGGGATAAAGCCAGAACCTATCCCGATCCACCTGCGCGTGATCCTGGTCGGAAATCCCTTTATCTACTACCTGCTTTATACCTACGACGAGGACTTCGGCAAGATCTTCAAGGTGAAGGTAGATTTTGATATTCAACAGAATCGTGTGGACGAGTCCCCTGTCCAATATGCCCGTTTCATTGCGCGGCTCTGCCGGAATGAAGCGTTACTCCACTTTGATCGAAGTGCCGTGGCTACGGTGCTGGAGCAGGTCTCCCGGTGGACGAGTCACCAAAAGAAACTCTCCCTGCAATTTAGCGATCTCGCGGACCTCGTTCGGGAGTCAAGCCACTGGGCCCGACAGGATGGCAAGGCCTACGTCTCGCGCGAACATGTCCAGAAGGCTGTGGAAGAGAAGGTGTACCGGTCCAACCTCCTGGAGGAACACATCCGCGAGCTCATTGCCGAGGGGACCCTCATGGTTGATGTCACCGGGGCCGTGGTGGGTCAGATTAATGGGCTCTCCGTGCACGATCTGGGGGACTTCGCCTTTGGCCGGCCCTCCCGCATCACGGCCCGTGTCTTTCTGGGCCAATCTGGGATCATGAATATCGAGCGGGAGGCCAAGCTGAGCGGGAAGACCCACAGTAAGGGAGTGCTGATCCTCTCGGGTTACCTGGGGGGGCGCTACGCGAGAGAGAATCCCCTGTCCCTTTCGGCAAGCCTCTGCTTTGAACAATGCTATAGTGAGGTCGAAGGGGACAGTGCCTCGGCTGCAGAGCTGGTGGCCCTGCTGTCCAGTCTCTCTGATCTCCCTCTCCGCCAGGGCATTGCCATTACAGGGTCCGTCAACCAGCGAGGTGAACTTCAGGCCATTGGCGGGCTGAACGAGAAGATCGAGGGTTTCTACGCCGTTTGCAAGGCCTTGGGACTCACAGGTGAGCAAGGCGTGATCATCCCAAGGCAAAACACAAAGCATCTCATGCTCAAGGAAGAGGTGGTCGAGGCAGTGGCCTCCGGCAAATTTCATGTCTATGCCGTCTCTACAGCGGATGAGGCCATGGAGATCCTTACGGGATGTACTGCGGGTGATCTTCAGCCGGATGGGACATATCCGGCGGGCACTGTTAACTCAGCCGTCCAAAATCGTCTGCGTGAGATGGGAGAGAAATTGCGTGCCATGGAAGAGAAAAAAAGCCTGACCTTCCCCGCCTCGGTGCCAGACACCTCCGATGAAGGCGCCGAGGAGTAGGCCATCCCCTCAACTTCTGTCGCCCCAATACTCTACTGCTCCATTTCTCTTAAAATATAATCCACAGATAAGGCGTTGGTTGGATATAGTGGGCGTCCGCTCAAGGAGCTAGTATTGCTACGGATGCACAATCGAAAAATGGCATTGGGAGACCAGAGGCTTCACGCAGGCAAGCTCCCTATTCCCCTCCTGGATCGTCTGCTGAAGCGGCACACGAGACAGGGAGATAGGGTGGTAGTCGGGCCTTCAATAGGAATCGATGCCGCGGCCATTGATTTTGGCGATCGGCTTCTACTGGCTAAGACTGATCCTGTCACCTTTGTGATCGAGGACATCGGTGCCTATGCGGTCCATATCAATGTGAATGACATCGCTGTGATGGGGGGTATCCCCAAATGGTTTCTGGCCACTGTTCTTCTTCCGGAAGGATATGCCACGGCAAAAATGGCTGAGCAAATCTTTGCGGATTTGGACCGATCTTGCAAAGCCCTGGGCATTGCCCTCTGTGGCGGACATACAGAGGTCACCCCCGGAATCGACCGGCCCATTGTCATCGGCCAGATGCTGGGAGAGGTAGCCAGGGAAAAACTAATCACCGCTTCAGGGGCAAGAGTGGGAGACATCCTGATCCTCACGAAGGGAATTGCCATCGAGGGGACCAGTATCCTGGCCCGTGAAAGGGCAAAGGAACTTGAGAAGGCCTTCTCCAGACGGTTCGTGGAACATTGCAAAGGGCTGATTCGCAAGCCGGGGATCAGCGTGATGAAAGACGCCCTGACCGCAGTAAAACATGGGAGAATCCACGCGATGCATGATCCAACAGAGGGAGGAATAGCGACAGGGCTTCATGAGCTGGCGATGGCTTCGAAAATGGGGCTCCTCGTGGAGTCCTCCGGGATCCCGATCCTCCCTGAGACCTTAAAGGTTAGCCAATATTTTGGTTTAAACCCTCTGGGAATCATCGCTTCTGGTGCCCTACTCATGGCTGTTGAACCACAGGATGCCCAAGCAGTGGTCAAAGGGTTGAAAGCAGTGAAGATATCGGCATCAGTCATCGGCCGGGTCACTTCCAGGCGAAGCGGTGTCAAGATGATGGAAAACGGAAAGAAGCGGCCGCTGCCCTTGTTTATAGCGGATGAGATCACCAGGGTCTTTGGCTCTCGTTCTCTATAGTCGACGACCAATCAGGAAAAGAATCGATAGGACTTAGCAAGTTTGAGAATAAAAATTGATCGAGATTGATGGAAGCTACGGAGAAGGGGGAGGGCAGATTCTCCGAACCAGTCTAACTCTCTCCGTCCTGACCGGAAAACCGGTGAGGATTTACCGTATCCGGGCAGGGCGTAAGGAGCCCGGGTTAAAACCCCAGCACCTGATGAGCGCCCACGCCGCCGTCCAGATTTCTGGCGGGAGGCTGGCCGGTGCAGAGCTTGGAGCTACAGATCTGAGCTTCCATCCCGGGCGTATCCAGCCGGGAAACTATACTTTCGATGTCACCTCTCTCAAGGCCAGCGCCGGATCCACCTCACTGATCTTCCAGACGATCTTTTTACCGCTGGGATTTACCAAGGCTTCCTCCCACATTATTCTCAAGGGGGGAACGCATGTCCCTTGGAGTCCACCTGCAGATTACCTGAAAGAGGTTTTTCTGCCCACTGTTGCCCCGATGGGGATTCAGGCCAAGATCGAAATCCCCCTGAAGGGATTCTATCCCATTGGGGGAGGGGTCCTGGAGGCAACGGTAAATCCCTTTCAAACTCCCCTGAAACCTTTGAAGACCCAAGAAAGAGGCAAACTAATGCAGGTTCGCATATTGTCCATGGTGGCCAACCTCCCTTTATCCATTGCAACACGGCAACTGAACCAGGCGGTGGCCCGGCTCACCGAACATGGCCTCCGGCCTTTGGGTGAAACCGGTACCGCTGAATCACCAGGAAAGGGGACATTTTGCTTTATCCAGGCTGAATTCGAACACGTACGGGCAGGCTTCTTTGCCCTTGGAGCAATCGGGAAACGGGCGGAACAGGTGGCGAATGAGGCGGTGGAGGAATTTCTACGATTCTGGAATGGACAGGGAACCCTGGATCGCCATCTCGTGGATCAGGTGGTCCTCTGCATGGCCCTAGCTGAGGGAGAGTCCACGGTGACCGTCTCCGAGGTGACCGATCACCTGAAAACAAACATCTGGGTCATTGAACAGTTTCTGCCCCTGAAGTTTATTCTAAAGCAAGAACCTGCCCGCCGTGTCGAATCCATCCAGGTGACAGGGATGGCATGGCGAACCCCCTGAATTCCCTTACCGTGCCCGGTCATAACCACAATAACGCACTTGGAACGGCGATCCGTGACCCACTCGGGTTCAAATAAGGGAATCGGCTCTAATTCTAAAATGGGATCAAAAGATCATTCTCGCGCTCTCATGACCCTTCGGGTCAGCGCTCGAATCAGCTAGCTTGGTTGCGAGGGTGCGGCCAGCGAGGGTCAGGGTGAGCCGAACAAAAGTGCCACATATGTCTCTTCCCCTGGGGTCTTCATTTATATTATAATTAATGTAGCACGCTTCCCGTGCGGGACAACTACCGAGACCTAAGCAATGGAAAA
>DATECO010000093.1:0-4384 GCA_035286865.1 Nitrospiria bacterium
TTCCCACTATAATTCGAAGGAAGAAACGCAACACCTAGCATACCCTGGACGTTGAGAAGGGGCCAGATGCAAGGCGGAGCAAGGACCCCCACCGGAGCGTACTGGGTTGTACGTGAGGATGCGGGTTCGCAGCGACAACGCAGCAGATGGCCCTTTCTCAACGTCCAGGACCACTTGTGTTTTTAAACTGGCCTGTGTTAACCTCAAATCGCAATGGAAAGAACAATCATGCAGCGCCCCATTATCGCAATCATCGGCCGGCCCAACGTCGGAAAGTCCAGGCTGTTTAATCGGCTGCTGAGAAAGCGTCTGGCAATCGTCGAAGATGAACCCGGGGTCACACGGGACCGAAATTATGCCTTGTGCGATTACCAGGGCAGGCCCTTCACGATCGTGGACACCGGGGGACTGGACCCCACGATTCGCGGGGGGATCATGGCCCAGATGCGGGATCAGACAAAACGGGCCATCGAGGAGGCCGACTTGCTGCTCTTCCTCATGGATGGTAAAGAGGGGGTTACCCCGGTGGATGAGGAGATCGTGCGGCTTTTACGCCGCACTCCAAAGAGCGTGTTTTATGTGGTTAACAAAATCGATCGGCCAAAAGCCGAAAATCGGATGCATGATTTCTACCGGCTGGGGGTAGATCAACTCTATCCGATCTCGGCCGAGCATGGGCATGGCGTGGCCGAGCTGCTGGAGCAAGTGGTCAAGGCCATTCCCCTTCCCGAGAGGCCTGTCGAAATCCCACAAGAGCACCCTAAGATTGCCGTGGTGGGAAGGCCCAATGTGGGCAAATCCACCCTGGTGAATACTGTTTTGGGCGAAGACCGCCTTTTGACCAGCGAGATTCCAGGGACGACAAGGGACTCGATCGATACCCTGGTAGAATACAAAGACAGGAAATATGTTTTTATCGATACCGCAGGCATCAGGAGGCGGGGCCGTATTGAGTGGGGTGTGGAGCGTTTCAGTGTAGGTCGGGCCTTAATGAGCCTGGAGCGGTGTGATATCGCATTGCTCCTCTTAGACGGGCAGGAAGGGGTGGTCGAACAGGACACCAAGCTCATGGGTCAGATCCTCAAGCTGGGCAAGGGATGCATCCTCCTGATCAACAAATGGGACTTTTGGGAAAAAGAACCCGAGGCGATGGATAAATTCCGTGCTGAATTAGATCGGCGTTTTGCCTATGCATCCCACGTGCCCAGCTTGTTCCTCTCGGCCCTGTCCGGGAAGAAAATTCCCCAGGTCTTTGCCCTGATCGATCGGGTGATGATCGCCTACTCCCAGAGGATCAGCACCGGTGATCTTAACCGCTTCTTTGAGGCGATCGTAAAAAGTCACCCGCCGCCTTCCTACAGGAGTCACCGGGTCAAACTCTATTACTTTACCCAGACGGGGACGCGCCCACCCGTTTTTGTGACCTTCTGCAACTATCCGGCAGGAATCACCTCCTCATATCTTCGATATCTGGAAAATCAGATACGGGTGACTTTTGGTTTTTTGGGGGTTTCAATTAAGATCGTGGTTAGGAAAAAGCGGTGATAAGGACGATCTTTGTTTTGGTGGTTCTGGGTGTCATCCTGTTCGGAGTGGCATGGGTCTTCAGGTGGCTTGTGAAGAATAAGGCGCGGATCACGATGCACCGAGCCCCCACGGGGCGAGAGATGCTCTTTATTTCCATGGCCCTCCAGGTGCTCAGGACCTTGATAAGGCTGTTGCTTCGGAGATAAAATTAATAACATTACAGATGCGGATCTTAGTGGTTGAAGACGAGAAGAAGGTCTCCAATTTCCTCCGCCAGGTGCTGGAAGAAGAGCAGTATGCGGTAGATCAGGCCTTCGAGGGAGAAGAGGGACTGGGGCTGGCCGAGGCCTATGACTATGACTTGATCATCCTGGACCTCATGCTCCCCAAAAAGGGAGGAATAAATCTGCTCCAAGATCTTCGAATGAAAGGGTGTAAGACACCGGTTCTCGTCCTCACGGCCAAGGACGCGGTGGCGGATGAAGTGATGGCCCTGGATTCTGGAGGCGATGATTACCTGACGAAGCCCTTTTCGATCGAGGAGTTTCTCGCAAGGGTTCGTGCCCTGCTACGGCGTGGGAAATCGGATCAGGGGGGAATCCTCCGGGTCGTGGACCTGAACCTAAACCCTGCCACGAGAGAAGTTTACCGGGACAAAAGGAAGATCGAGTTGACGAATAAAGAGTACGCCCTCCTGGAATATTTCATGCGGAATACGGGCAGGGTGCTGACTCGCAGCATGATCGCCGAGCATGTCTGGAATATTGACTTCGATACAGAGACGAATGTCATTGATGTCTATGTCACCTATCTTCGTAACAAGATTGATAAAGGGGAGGCCTGTCGGCTGATCCAGACAGTCCGTGGGGTCGGCTACATGCTGAAGGCATAGAAAATGGCGATCCGGATCAAACTGGCCCTCTGGTATGGTATCCTGCTGACGGTGGTTCTCGTCCTATTGGCAGGGATCCACCATGCCACACTCAAACAGATGTTGCACAATCAAAAAGATTACTCCCTTAAGGTCATTGCCAGTATATTGGACGCCTCCATTCCAAGGCGACCCTCCTCCACAGCCGCCTTCCAGAAGGCTGTAGCGAAAATGGTCACAGATTATCCAGACATTGAGTTGAAGGGTCTCATCATTGAGGTGTACGACCACTCCCGATCCCTGGTCTTTTCCTCATCGTTGTCCGAAGGGGAGAGGCTGCCTTTAACGGAAGAGATGTGGGCAAATGGGCTTCACAAAGAAGCGCATCTTCAAACAGTGTCGCTGGACAATGATACGGCTCCTATCCGACTCTTGACCAAGCCCGTATTCAATCAAAATGATCTCCTCTACGTCATCCAGGTCGGAAGCTCCATGCAGGATATTGAGACCACTCTGGATAATTTCTTGCTGCTAAATCTCCTCTTCATCCCGACGGCCGCCTTGCTGGTCGCCATGGGCGGCTGGCTGCTGGCAAGGCAGGCTTTTAAGCCGTTGGGTAATGTGATCAAAACGGCCCATGGCATCAGTTCCGGCGACTTAAGTCATCGAATAGAGTCATCACAAGCCAGCGAAGAGATCCGGGAGCTGGCCACCGCATTTAACCAAATGATCGCCCGTCTTGAATCCTCCTTTCAGCAGATCCGGGATTTCACCGACAATGTTTCCCATGAACTTCGTATTCCCCTGGCAATTCTCAAGGGCCAGACCGAATTGAGCCTCCGGCGCCTGCGGTCCGAGGAGGAGTACCGCCAGGTCCTTGTGAGCAACCTGGAGGAGATCCAGCGGATGGAAAAGATTGTGAAAAGGCTTTTGTTCCTGTCAAGAGCGGATCGAGGAGAGATCGAACTCAACTACGCCGAGACTGATTTATATGGCCTGATCGAGAATGTCTCCTCTCAATTTCAGGTCCTGGCCCGGGAAAAGAATATACGAATAATGCTATCTACGAATGGCCCTGTCTCTATCGTAGGAGATGAGCTTCTACTGCGGGAGCTCTTGCTCAACCTGGTCCAAAACGCCATGACCTATACTCTCGAAGGGGGAGAAGTGACACTCTCTCTCGAGAGGGAGGATGGTCAAATCAAGATCTCTGTGGTCGACACCGGATGTGGTATCCCCGAGAATGAGATTCCTCGTATTTTTGATCGGTTCTACCAGGTGGATAAGTCCCGCTCGAGCCAGGGGAGCGGCCTGGGCTTAAGTATCTGTAAATGGATCGTCCAGGCGCATCAGGGCAAGATCAACGTGGTGAGCACCGTCGGCCAGGGCAGCCACTTTACCGTCTCCTTCCCCTCAAAGATTAGAGAAATCTAATCTCCTTTTAATATCCCTTTAATCTCTTTCCGCTATTCTCCTGTGTGCAAAGAGGGAAGATCAGAGGGAGATAGTACAATTTCAATGGAAAGGGGGTGAGGAACAATGAAGCGGATCCTATTCAGCATTATCATGGCAGTGGTCATCCTGTCGTTTGTCAGCCCGAGCTGGGCCGAGATGGTTATGGGGACGCTGGCGAAAATCGATGAAAAAGGCTCATTCTACTTTGTGAAAGATGCGAAAGGGAAAGAGCACAAGATCCATTTTGACGATACCACGAAGAAGACAGGCGATGTCAAGGAAGGGGTAGAGGTTAAGGTGGATGAGGACAAGGGCCATGCCAAATCCATCGAGGTGGTGGAGGTAAAGAAGTAGTTTCCAGGCCACGGCCCTTAGGCCTCCAGGTAGGCAAGTCCAAGGGAACTAAAAAATTAAGTGTTGCCAGCTAACTCTAGATAGGGTTAATAGAAGGAAGGTGGACAATGAAATACAAGGCGTATCTTGCAGTGCTGATCGCATCTGCTGTCACAATGTCATTGATCGGATGTGGCG
>DATECO010000094.1:0-2061 GCA_035286865.1 Nitrospiria bacterium
CATGGGTGTTCTTTTGGCTATTTCTTGAAGATCTTCCCGAGTTCCTTATGGGTCTCGAACTCCTCCCGCCAATACCTTGTAATCTCCTCAGGTCCTAAATAATGAAAATCATCTCCCAGCTTCTTGATCAGGGCGATCGCCGACTTGTCCGCTGTCATATTCTTGAAGGCAAGGGCCAGTTTGTCGATGACCGGGCGGGGAGTGGCTTTAGGGGCCATGATTCCCTTCCAGAGGAGGTTGATCACGTTGACCCCTTCTTCTTTCAGTGTGGGAACTTCGGGCAATTCAGGGTCCCGTCGGGTGTCCGAAACGGCTAAGGGACGGAGCTTTCCCGCTTTGATATGGGGAAGTGTCTGGGTGGGAGCAAGGCAGACAATGTCAATATGGCCGCCCAGGATCCCGACAAGGGCCTCTCCCCCGCCATCATAAGGAACGACTTTGGTGGTAATGCCGGTTTGATGCATCAACTGCTTCCATAAGAGGTCAGGTCCTCCCCAGACACCGGCATGGCCGAACTTCAACTGGTTGGGGTGGGCCTTGGCATGTTGGATCAGATCTTTAAAGGTCTTGTAAGGAGCATTCGTCGGAACCAGGACGACCATGGGGGCATAGTTGATCCGGCAGATGGCGGTGAGATCATCCGGGCCTTTCGACCGGCCCTCCACCGCAGGAAGTGTGGTATTCGGACCCGGGCCGCCCATCAATAAAGTATATCCGTCAGGAGTGGCTTTGGCCACGATATCGGAGGCAATCGCTCCCCCTCCACCCGGCTTGAGCTGGATGACAATCGGCTGCCCCAAATGATCCGCTGCCACACTGACGAGGGCCCGGGCCGTTAAGTCGCTCGCTCCTCCTGCGCCAAAAGGAATGACCAGAATAATTGGCTTGGTCGGAAAGTCCTGAGCTGAAAGGATCTGGGAAAAGAGAAGGGAACAAGTTATCAAAAACCCCAGAGCAAATGACATCTTATGACTCTTCATTTTTATGAAACCTCCTCTCCTTAATGCAGATGTTGCAATATCGGACCCGTGCGGGGGCGCTTCCCTGCCTGCCGGTAGGCGGGCAAACCCTTGCAATCGCGGATTTTAAGAAAATTAGGGGTTACAGAGGACCTCACTTTAAGTGAAGTCCCGGTTTTGCTCGGACACGCCTGTAGGCCACTCCTATAGGTGCCGCTGCAAGGCTTTTCCAGCACCCCCGCCCGGTTTCGATACTGTCTTATAGCAACTGGCGGGTTATGCTATGCTCTATGCGCTTTACGCTATGCTGTTTTCTAACATGAAAGGAGGGTCATCATGAAAGGAAGAACAAGCAAAAAGGTATTCGTATTTTTCATCCTACTCACCCTTACACTCCTCGGGTCTCGATTTGTCCAAGCCCAGGAATTCCCCACCAAGCCGGTGGCGCTTGTCATCCCCTTTGGTGCGGGCGGGTCTCACGATTTAACGGCCCGTGCCGTGACCAGCGTGGCTGCCGACTACCTGGGACAGCCGATGCTTGTTCAGCTCAAACCCGGCGGAGGGGGGGCCATCGCCTCGGATTTCGTAGCCAAGGCCACACCGGATGGTTATACCCTGCTTTTTGGAGGGTCGGGGCCCAGTACAACCCTTCCGGCCATTGAGAACCGGTCCAAGGGGCCTGATGATTTTGTGGCGGTATGCCGCGTCAACTACAGCCCTGCGGTCATCATCGCGCGGGCCGATGCGCCTTACAAGACACTGAAAGAGATGATCGCCTGGGCAAAGGCCAACCCCGGCAAGCTGGTCTTTGGAAACACGGGGCCCTGGGGAGCGGGGGATCTCTCCTGGAAAATGATTATCAAAGAAACCGGTATCGACACAAAGAACGTTCCTTATGATGGGGGCGGCCCGGCCTTGATGGCCCTTCTGGGAGGCCATGTGGATGTCTCCGGCCTCTTCTCAGCTCAGACCCTTCCCCACATCCAATCCGGGAAACTGAGACCGCTGGCTATCACGGATAGTCTGCGGGATCCTGCCATGAAGGACGTGCCAACATGCAAAGAGGAGGGAGTAAACGTTTTCTATATCATGTGGCGGGGTA
>DATECO010000095.1:0-4742 GCA_035286865.1 Nitrospiria bacterium
ACTTAAAATCATCGTAGCATATCTGCCTGATAGATTTCAAGAAAACTAGAGGCAGGCTCAGGGTCGCGTCAAAGTCTGCAATGGATTGTCATTCCCGCGTAAGCTGGAATCCAGAAGACGTTGATTTTTCGAATCCTGGATTCCCGATAAAAACATTCGGGAATGACGAATTGGATTTTTGTAGGCACCTCTAATATTTCAAAAGATTCAATCATAGATTGACGCAGCCATCCTACAGAAGATTTATCGGTCGACAATACTCAGCGTAATCAGACCCTCCTGCTTTCCCGGGAGGGGAAGATTTAGCGGCCAGAGGGCCACCAGGCAGGAGCCCTGATAAGTAGACTCCATCCCCTCTTCGGATTGAGAAACGGTCTCCACCGGAAACCGCCAGAGCCTCACGAATGGATTGAAAGTGAGATGGATTTCAATCCCCTGCCACTCATCCACCAGGTGAACCTCCGCCACCTGTTCCACAACCCCCATGCTGCGGAGTTGAGTCTCCTCTACGGACTTTCCTGGGAAGCGGTAATAACGCTTTGGGTCTGAGCCGGCCAAGAGCGTAAGATTTAACTCCACTCCCCAATTATAAGCAGACCCATTTGTCTGCACAGGTAGCTGTGAGATTTGGAAGGTGTACCTTACCGCCAGTCGTGCCTGTGAGACCGATAGGGCATAGACCTTTTTTACCCACAAGGAGAGATCTTTTACCATTCCGGTACGGTGAAAGGCGACGATCGCCTCCTCCTCGCCAGACCGCACGGCCTCTTTCTCATAAGGCTGGTCTGAGAAACCCCCTAGATCCTCATACTGGCCGCTCTCAAATTCAGTCAGGGTCGTGTGAGAATCCAGGAGATGGTCTCGGAAAGACCACCGGGGAGACCGATCATAGGAGAGTTTGCGATCGAGTCCTGCCTCTTTCACTGTGACGAGTTCGTGGATAGAGGGGATGCTTCCTGGCTTCTCCCCCGCAGACGAAACTGCCCCCTGTGATTCTAGCCGAAGCCGATGATGGTAGGCCTCAGGTCGCCGCATCGGCACATGGGTGAAACAGAGCGCCTTCGGCCTGTAATCGATCTCGATGGCGGTGGCGCCGTCATCTGGTTTTAAGTAGAGATTCATCCAGTGTGTCTCGGCCAAGATCTCCTGGTAGCCGTCCCGATCCAGATCCATCTCATTCAGGCAGATTTTGTTTTCGGCCGGCCCAAGATCGGCGAGACTCTCTGCCTTGAGAAGATGTTCGTAAACGGCATGGCGGAGATAGTTCAGATAATATCCCCCAAAGAGCCCGTGCCAGTAGGCGTCGTTTCCTTGGGCCTGATAAAGTTCACGACAGGCCTCCGCGACCCCTGTCGATGTGACGACTCGCCCCGAACTCTTGGCTGAAACCTGGGTGCTTGCTAAACTCAGTTTCTCACTGACATAAAGCATCCTCTTGTGCATGAAGTTTATTTCCGGGTATTTCACCAGAAAATAATTCCAGAATCCACCGCGCAGAAAATCCTGGGCCGCCCTCTTAAGCCCAGCAGCCTCAAGCCGCTCTAGAAGCGCCTCTTTTTCCAGGATCACCTCAGTGGGAAGCGCCCATTCCATCATCTCCTCATAGGAGGCGGTGGGCAGATAGATCCGCCCAGTAGGGCGTCTCTGGTCCAGGTATTCCCCAAAGGTCATGGTCGTGATCCAGCTTTGGTTCTCCACAAGTAGATTGAAAAAACGCTTCAGCCAGCCCTGGTCATAAACCCAGCGATAGGTCCCTGGCCAGAGACCAAACTTCTCACCATCATCTGCATAGGTAATACCGACCGGATCCGGCCCCTTCAGTTGATCAAGATATTCGAGAGTCTCTTCCGGTTGCCGAAATGGGATGAGATAACGGAGCCGCTTGCTGATCGGGAAGATCGCCAGGGTCGTTCCCTCCCGTTCCGTGAGGTAATACCCTCGCAAAGAATCGGGCTTGATCCCTGCCAACTGAAAGTGGGTATCATCCACAATCGTATAGTCCACCCCACTGGACCCCAGGAGTTGAGGGAGGGCAGGTTCCCATACCCTTTCGGCGAGCCAGAGCCCCCTGGGATCGGAACCCAGCCGCTCCTTCAGGTATTGGGTCATCAATGCGATCTGCCCCATTCCATCCCGTGATGGGATTGATGCAAGGATGGGCTCATAGTATCCCCCGGTGAGCAATTCCACCTGCTTTTGCTCCACCCGCTCCTTGAGTTCATCCAGAAAGCCAGGCTGATGCCTCTCGAGCCAATCGAACAAGGGACCGCTGTAGTGGAGCGACATCCGAAGGGTGGGGTATTCTTTGAGCAAATCAAGAAAGGGCCGGTAGCAGCGCTCATAGGCCTCCCGGAATACATGGTCAAAGTTTCCCACCGGCTGATGGTTGTGAATGCCCAGGAGCAGATGGACCTTTCCCATTACACGCTCCACATCTTCAGTTCAAAATCTTCATCAGGTACGGTAAATGGAATATAGCCATTCGGGGGGTAGAGCTCAATCCCCTTGCCCTGTTCCCGAATTTCAAGGATGAAGTTAAATTGGTCCTGTGGCTTCCACCCAATTTTTTCGAAAGGGATGGCTAATTCCATAAAACTGACAAAGGCCATACGGTCCGATTCAAATAGAGCATGAAAAGTAATCCCGTCTTCGCTTCGTTGGACCTGAAAGCGCATTGGACCGTCGTGGTTGTAAGGGATGATGATCCGGTACTCGGCCACTGCCCCTGCCACTCCCTCTCTCACAGGCCTGTCCATCGAGGCCTCACCCGTTTGGGTGCTAAAGATGTGAACATGGAATGTCAATCTCTCCCTCTGCTCAGGGGTCCAACGCTCATGCGGATCCACGCGGAGGTACCAATGGTTGAGGTCGAATCCATAGTAGATGTCGGTCAGCAAGGGTTCGGCGTGATAGCGAGTGGACCGAAGCGTCACATTATAGTGTCCTGCCCCCTGCCATTCAAAATAGGACGTTAACCTCCCTTCCAAACTCGGGGTGATAAAATTCACCGGCTCCATGAGATGTTTTGCCGGGTGAAGGTGCAGGATAGAACGCTGTAGAAATTCTGGTATCTCAAGTCCGAGGGCATTGAAGGCGTGGATCAGATGCGCACGGAATAATCGGTCAAACTCATCGTCATGGTCGCTTGAAAAATCATCTCCGTACCACCAGAACCAGTCGCTTCCCTCAGCGGCATAGAGGGACTCCAGGGCCATCTCCCGCTGCCTGGCAGGAATCTGATCATCCGTCAAAGTCGGGGCAAGGACCTTCCGGACCCGTCTGAGATAGTCCCAGGCCAGATTTTCCTCCTGGGCCCCGATCCAGATATCAAAGTCATGATTGATCCAGGAGCCCGAATAGAGCTTTTGAATCACGGATCGGGGAGGATGCTCCATCAGGTGTTCCCCCAATCTCACCGTCTTTATGGCCGGGCTCCGGGAGAGTTGGTCGTAGAGCTCCGTGAGAAAAGGCCGGCCGCCCTCCAGGTAATTCTCCCAGGGATTCTCCCCGTCCAGGATCACAGTCGCTAAGGCTGGCTCCTTTTGTCCGGCCGTGAGTTCACGGATGTGGGCCAGACGGTTCATAAAATCCTTAACAGCGGCTGAGGGATCCATCTTCCCATAGGTGAAGCTCAGGAGATTGGAAAGCTCCTTATCGCGAAAGACGATTTGAATAGAGCGTCCTTCGTGTTCCGCATGGTAAGGCCGGTAAAGGCCCTCTCCCCGCGAAGAAAGCGGCATTGAACGCATCAGAATCTCTTCATCCGTTCCGATCCACTGGACCCCGGCATCACTGATGATGGGAATCAACTCGGGACAAACGGATCCTTCTGAGGGCCACATCCCGCGAGGTTTCTGACCCAATAGCTGGGTATGAAACTGAAGGGCTTTTATGATCTGAGCACGGGCATCCTCTGCCCAATGGAACCGCTCCGGAAGGATAGCTCCGGGCATCGAGCGTCTCGCAATATCGGTATCAATGAGAAGCGGCAAGATAGGATGGTAGAAGGGACTAGTGGTCAGCTCCAATTGCCCCGCCGCCTCAAGGTGCTTGTAAAGGGGAATGAGTTTTTGAAGGATGGCTTGCTGGCACTGGATTACCACAGTCTTGTCTTGCTCGGTATAGTCTCGCCCTTTCGCCCGGAGCTCGATTAGCTCCGGGAATTCCTCCAACGCCTTAAATCCAAACCAGGCCAGGTTAAATAGCACCTGGAGATCCAGATAATCCCGCGCCTTAAATTGTGCCAGGGCTCGGTCCAGTGTCTCTTCGTCAGGGCGCATCCCCCGATCCTGAAGCAGGCTGTAATATCTGTGCAGTGGCTTGATCATCGTGCCCCAGCTGGCCATAAAGAAATAACGGAGGATGAAGCGCTGCTCAGCCAGGTCGAGATCAGCGGCGGGTTTGAGGGTAGACTCTAAGAATAGGTCCCGGGCTGTGCCATGCTGATAGTCGAGAATCTGGAGAAGCAGGGAGGGAACGAGGTTTATACTGACCTTAATCTCGGGAAAGTCTCGGAGGATCCCGGCCATATCGTAGTAGGACCTGATCCCATGAAGCCGCACCCACGGAAGGCTATAGGACCCGGCCAGGGGGTCCTTATAATAAGGCTGGTGCATGTGCCACAGAAATCCGAGCCTCAAATCATTCAAAAACAGCCCCCATTATTGATTTTTAATAAGAAGAATGCGCGCAAGAGCAGGGTCTCTGGCTTCAGTCTTTTTTTATGGCGTGGCCACCAAAGG
>DATECO010000096.1:0-3501 GCA_035286865.1 Nitrospiria bacterium
ATCCTAATCCTCATGCTCTGGCCGTTGATAAGGGGACAGATGCAAGGCCGCAGGGAGTGAGGAAACCGGAATGTACATATAAGTACATGAGGATTGCCGAGCGACTGAGAACGAAACAGATGTTCCCTTATCAACGGTTCAGGGAAGCCATTTGGAAAGGCGGTTGCTAAGCCAGATTCTTAGGGCGATGGTCAGTTTGGTGTGTGTAGGCAGCGAGATTTTTCTTTCAAACACGTTGTATCCTGATCGCTCGATCTCCCGAAGGATCCGATAATAGATTCCCCCCATGATCTCTGAGGCGACCATTGAAGGACGGTCTTTGCCGTCCAGCAGCTCCTTGGCCTTTTGGTAATAATCCCTCGCCCGCTGGGCTTCAAATCGCATCAACTCCACAAAGGCCGGGTTGTACGTGGAAGCCAAGAGCTCCTGTTCGGAATATCCAAAACGCTTTAAATCCTCTTGGGGCAGGTAAATACGCCCACGTTCTGCATCGGACTTTATATCCCGGAGGATATTGGTGAGCTGAAATGCGATTCCCTGATGGATGGCATGTTCCCGGATATCCTTCTGGGTACAGCCGAAGATCTCGATGCAGATCAACCCCACAACTGAAGCAACCCGGTAGCAGTAGGTACGGAGCCCTTCGAAGGTGTCATATCGCATTTGGTGGAGGTCCATCTCCACGCCATTGATCAATTCCTCGAAATATTCTCTGGGCAGATGAAACTCTCGGATCGTCACGGCGAGGGGCCTTAGGATCGGGTGATCTGTGTGGCCTTCGAAACATGAAATGATCTGCTCACGCCAGTGTTTGAGTTCCTCCATGGCCTTCGGGATCGATGTGTTTCGGTCGACCACATCATCAATGGAGCGACAGAAGGCATACACGGAGTAGATGGCCTCGCGCTGTCTTTTGGGCAGGAAAAGAAAAGAGTAGTAGAAATTGCTCCTGCTGGCTTTTGTAACCTGACGGCAATAATTGAGGACATCCACGTTTTTATCCTTATTTACCGCCCCCTTTATATATAGAAGAAATCATCTATTGTCAATTGCCCTCACTCCTCGTGGGGAAAGGCTTCTTTCTACAAGATATAGAAAGCTAAAACCCTTTTTCCACTATATCTGGTATTTTTAGCTTGACAAAGTGATTGGTCTCCATTAGGATAGAGTGCCATTGATCAGTAGGAATGGTATTGGGTAATCTTTATGATTCATATTGAGGGTTTTCATGATCTTGTCCAAGACGGGGATTATATCAAGGAGCTTCAGGACACCTACCCGGAGCTGGATCTGAATCGCGAGATTAAAAGGATGCGGGTCTGGTTGGATGCCAACCCCAGGCACCGCTACAGAAATTATAAAAGATTCATCGTCAATTGGTTAAATAAAGAAATCCGCTATGTAAGGCGTTCAGCCTTAGGGAAAAAACGCCTGGAGGTCAAAAAGAAATATGCTAACCTCGGTGAACGAGACGTTAAGGGAGATTCTGGGGAGGATCCAACACAAGGTCACGGGCCAGTGGCCCTGTCGCCGATGTGGGGTAATGCAGTCTGTCAAGTTGCTGAGCCTCCAAAGCGATCTGTGTACACCCTGTCTCATTGAGCATCGCCAATCGGTAGCGCTGGAGAAGGTCCGCCACCAGGTGGGTCCCAAGTATGCCCGCTGTCGTTTTGAGACCTTCCGGGAGACCAAGGCGACTGCGTCAGCAGCAAAAATGCTGAAGCAATATGTGGAAGAGCCGCGGGGCGGGATTTTTCTTCACGGACCTACCGGGACAGGCAAGACCCATCTGGCCACGGCTATGTTGCGGGCCTTTATTGAACAGGGGCGGGACTGCCAATATGTGACGGTGCCAGAACTCTTGATGCGCCTAAAAAAATCATTCGAGCTGTCACAGTCCTCCAGCGAAGAAGATCTACTCGTGAACTACAGTGCGTCCATACTCATTCTGGATGATCTGGGTGTGGGTCCTATCACAGAGTGGGTCCGCCAGGTAATTCATTTTCTTTTAGATAAACGTGATCGCTATCTAAAACCCACCATTTTTGTTTCCAATCTCAGCCTGGAAGAAGTTGCTGACTTGTTTGGGGAACCGATTGCTTCGCGGATTGCCGGAATGTGCCAGATCGTGAGACTGGAAGGCGAAGACCGCCGCCTCAAAGGCCCCCGGTCTCAAATAGAGACTCTGCAACAGTAATCTCAACTCTCCTCACTTAAGTTAAAACAACGACGGCCGTTTTTCCAGAATTGGGTAGTCTCTTTTTCGATAGCTGTTGATCTTTAGGTTTGAAGACCTAGACTTATAGGGAAGGTCAATATCTCTGACCGTATTGACATATATGCCTATTTTTTGTAATATAGGCATATATTGGAGGTACCCAATGACCAGTGCTATTCGAAAGGTTCGAAAGGCTTTTTTTGTGGAACCCCACATGATCAAACGGGCTAAAAGGCTCTTGGGACTTCGGACCGATGCTGAAGTTATTCGAGAGTCTATTGAGCGGGTGGTGGAGATGGAGGAGTTCTGGCGATTTATGGATAAGACAAAAGGGAGCCTAAAGCCAGAAAGCTTCAGTAGGGATTGAGTGCGGTACGTCCTCCTAGACACCTCCGTTTATATTGGATATTGGGAAAAGGGCCTTTATCTCTCCACGCTGGAGCAGATACGTCAAGCTTTCATCGTGCGACACTCCTCCGTTGTGCTATCAGAACTTTATCGGGGAGCTAAGACTAAGCAAGCCCTCCAACTGGTTGAGCATCTCTACAAGCTGTCCAGGCCTTGCTGGGTACCTGATGATGCGGACTGGCGGACAGCCGGAAGGATCCTTCGACAATTGAGCCTTCAGCATGGTTGGGAGACCCGAAAAATCCAGAACCTCCAGAATGACGTTCTGATTACCCTGACTGCTCGAAAATACGGGGCCACTATTGTTACGGCTAACCGACGTGATTTTGAAGAGCTCCGTAACCACGTGCGCTTTTCAACGATCTATGTGTAAAAAACTGGCAATTTCCCGGCCAGACGCTTAAGCGATCTTCCCCATTCCTCTTTTCTTGACAGCCCTGGTCGCAACTGTTACTATTTTCTTCGAAAATTTTCAACTTGAGGTGGTATGCATCCCATTATCTTCCAGATCGGGCCCTTTGCCCTCCGCTATTATGGACTGATGTATGCGCTGGCGGCCCTGGTGGGAGGGTGGCTCCTGGGCAAAGAGGTCCGTCGAAAAGGGATTCGCCTTACCGATGACCAGCGTTGGAATCTTGTCTTGCTCGTGCTTCTGGGGGGAATTCTGGGGGCACGGATTTATTATGTGGTCTTTAACTGGGACTATTATGGGAAGTTCCCCTCGGAGATCCCTGCGATCTGGCATGGGGGATTGGCCATTCATGGGGGCCTGATAGGAGGAGTCCTGACGGGGATCTGGTTTGTTCGGCGTCACCGATTATCGTTTTGGCGCCTGGCCGATGCTGGCGCTCCGAGCACTATCCTGGGACAGGCCT
>DATECO010000097.1:0-2031 GCA_035286865.1 Nitrospiria bacterium
ATTTGTAGAATACGGGGCTTCCCCTCTTCCCGTTCTGACCTTCTTCTTGCTGAAACTCCCCAAAATCATCTTTGAAATGACACCGCTGGCCCTTCTGTTTGCCACTATTCTGCTCTTAGGGTACTTCTCCAAAACCAACGAAATTACGGCCCTGAAGGCCAGCGGGGTGAATCTCTTAAAGGTCATGACCCCATTGCTGGGGTTGGGATTGGCTGTGGGGTTTGTGCTGCTCATGGCGAACACGTCTTTGATTGCGATGGCCAACAGGCAGTCTAAAATGATTAAGCAGACCAAGATCGAAGGAAAGCCTCAAACCGCTTACTTTAGGCAGTCCCGGGTCTGGCTACGCCTTGACAGCCGTACGTTCTTCAATGTCCAACTCATCGAGCCCTCCCAATTGGTGATGTACGGCGTGAGTCTCTATAAGCTGACCCCGGACTTTACACTCCAAGAAATGCTAGAGGCGAAGGAACTTCGCTATCAGAATGGAGAGTGGATACTGGTCAATGGGGTCCAGCGCACATTCTCTCCGGACCGCACTCTCCACATCGAGGAGTTTGAAACTCGCACACTGGTCTTAAATAGAAGACCCGAGGACTTCCAGCAGATCATGCTCAGAGAGGATGAAATGACCTATGGCGAGCTACAGCGTTACCAGGAGAGGTTATCCAGGGATGGATTTAATGCACGCCGATATCAAGTAGAGATGTCCTCTCGGGTGGCATTACCGTTCGTGAGTTTCATCATGGTCTTGGTGGGGATCCCCTCTGGGCTTCGGGGCGGTCCCAGGGCCGGTGTTGCAAAGGGGATCGGTCTTTGCCTGGTGATTGCTCTGGTCTATTGGTTCTTTCTCTCCCTGTCCCTCTCGTTGGGTCGCGGGGGCGTCCTGCATCCACTCCTTGCGGCCTGGCTTCCAAACCTTAGCTTTCTTGCAATCGGGGCTTATTTCTTACTTCAGATCAGGCAGTGATTCGCTATTTTTCCCATTTCCAGAACTCTCATCGGCCCGCTCCTCTTTCTGCTCGGCCTCCGATGGAAGTGGATCCCCCTTAAGCCGGTAACCCTCTGTGGCCCACTCTCCCAGATCAATCAACTTACACCGCTCAGAACAAAAGGGTCGGTAAGCATTTTGCTCCCACACTACCTCTTTTTTATGGCAAATAGGACACCTTAGCTTCATGGCTCAACCACAGCAGATCATGATATCCGCATAATGCAACTATTCCCTCATACATGCTGCTACAGAAAGCGCCGGATCTGTTCAAGGGCACGCTCAGGCTCGACACCTATGCTCCTAACCTTTTGACATGACTGACGCCAGCGATCACGGTCCTCCTCGGTCCAAGTCATCTCCACCGCCTGGCGAAGAGCAAGCCGTGCGAATTCCCAACAGATCTGGAATGATGGATTCTCGGAACTCCACTGATCGAAGGCCTGAGCAACATCCCGGCGCCCCTCGCTTTGTTTGATAAGGATAAGTGGCAGGAGATTCCTCAACCGACTTTCGCCCTCCTTCAAGACCAAATCAACAAAGGGCTTGAGGTCATTGTGGCATACGGGCTGGACAGAAAGGGGGGCGCCGTAGTAGGCAGCCGTCTCATAAATAGAAGGAATCACTTTCCCTCCTGTAACAATTGGAGGAACCGATCGAAACGCTGTCGGAATTCCCCCTTTTCTGTAGAGGCCTGATAGGGCGCAAAGATTTCCTTGAAGCGAACACCCATTTCTTCTATGGAAAGTTGAAAATGACCCACCAAGGCCTTTGCATCTGCCATATCTTCCGCATAGCCTCGATGGACTTTGGCCAGGACGAGATCTATCGGATGGATAGATTTTACAGTGAGTCTTCCATATCGGCCCCAAAGAAGCGCACGTTCTCGGTATCTCGGAAGTGGCATCAGAGACCATCCCGACATTTCCTCGGAGCATTGCACTCTGATGTCCGACCCTGCAACGCGCTGAGCCAGCTCTGGAAGGGACTCACGTTCACTCGGGTCTTTGGCATCGAATCCAAAGTCAATATCCGTAGTC
>DATECO010000098.1:0-8699 GCA_035286865.1 Nitrospiria bacterium
ATGCCTCTCTCTATCGAATTGACCTTTTCCGAGGCATAAAGGATCAGGGCAGCATTAAGAATCGTCATATCTCGTAGAGTGTCCTCCGCCCGTCCTTCCAAAATCTTTAAAAGTTTTTCCACTTGGTCCCTTACCTCCGGCGAAAAGGTATGGGCGCGCTTCCCCAGCGGAAAACCAAGATTGGCTGGGTCCACGGTGAAGGCATTGACTCGGCCCTCGATGACCTCGAAGATCTCGGAGCTCTTATAAGTTGGAATCTCTCCGGATCCCCCTATGCCGGTCACCATCAGGCCCCGCTTGATCCCCGATCTCGCCATGATCCGCGCGATCTGCTCCTTGCTCCTTGGGTGGAACATCCCGCGAATGTGATATGGGGCATTGGCAGGATTTAGGCTGATCTCCATGGTATTGATCGGTGTCCTTAGCCCGATGTCCTCCCGGATGCGATCCAGATTGGGCTTATTCAGGGCCCTGTTGACCTGATGGGTATCAATAAAACCGACCCTTAAGTTCTGTAGAGTTTCCCCTAATTCCTTAAGCGAGGCATTGACCCGAATCCCAAGACCCTTGAGGACCTCCTGAAGGGTGATTCTATGCAGGGTGTTATTGTTTTTGCCCTTCCCGCCTGTTAATACCACTCTCGCGCCGGCTGCAGCAGCGACCAGGGCTATGGCGGGTGAAAGGTGAAGCTCCCCATCCCTCCCATCATAAAAACCGCTATAATCTAATAGATCGGGAAGATGAAAGTCAGAAGGTTCGTTGTATTCCCGCAAGACATTTAGAAGCCCGAATCGCTCATCATCAGAGCTTCCTTTGATCCTTAAGGCCACTAAAAAGGTCGCCGTCTGGGCTTCGCTACACTTTCCTTCGAAGATATACCGGAGCGCATCCTCGATCTCTTCAAGAGTAAGATCTCTTGCGGTCTTCTGGCCATTGCCCACCTCATGGACATAGAAGCTCATCCGCTTTCTGATCTCTTCTGAGCTAAGCAGCTTCTTAATCTCCTCAGGGCTGAGCGGCTTTTGGGCCATGATGGAACCTCCTCAATCTCTGCGGGAAATCTATAAAGATTATATATGATCTTTGCGTAAAATTGCCAGAATGTCATCGATTGCAGATAAGTGATGGGTGATACACGGCTTGACACTCAAATTGGATTTCTTTACCATGAGCTTCATGATAACAACAAGGAGTAACCCATGCATTGGCGAGCATTGAGCCTGGTGATTCTTCTGGGGGCCACTGGTCTGGCAGGGCTGCCCCGGGGCTGCGAAGACCAAGACAAGATCCTGGAGAAATTTAAGTATATCACCGAGCGTGAGGATTACCATTCCCCAATTCAAGGTGAAGTGACGGTTTATCGGACCAACGGTCCGGTTTCGGGCGGGAGCGTCCAGGCCCTTGCTGCAGGACCCGATGGAACTCTCTATGCGGGCTTTTTTGGCGACGGGATTTACAAGAGCATGGATGGAGGCGAGCATTGGCGACCGGCCGAGGCGGGTCTGGGGGACCCTTTTATCATTTCTCTACTCGCCCACACCGATGGCAAGGTCTATGCGGGGACAATCCGGGGTGGGGTATTCCGTAGCGAGGACGGGGCTAAGAGCTGGGTGGCCAGCAATGACGGACTGACCAATACCCAGGTCGCCTCCCTGATCGCAGACCGCCATCATACATTATATGCCGGCACCGGGGCTGGGGTATTTGTGAGCCGAGACGGTGGTCTTCACTGGAAAGCCGCCAATGAGGGGCTCCAGCTTGTCCTAGTGCGTTCCATGGCTATTGGTCCTTCAGGGACCTTCTTCGTTGGCACGGCCGGCAATGGAATCTTCAGGAGCCAAGATATGGGGAAGAGCTGGCAGTCCGTGAACAAAGGCCTTCTCGATGACGTCGGCATGAAAGAGAATTTCATTCGGACCCTGACCCTTTCAAAGGACGGGACCCTTTACGCGGGGTCATTCGGTGGCGGTGTGTTCAAGACCAAGGATGAGGGAAAGACCTGGACCTCGATCAGCACAGGGCTGACCAATAACTCCATTCGGGGTCTGGCCATGGGGCAGGAGGGACATCTTTTCATCGGCACGGGGCAGGGTGTCTTTACCAGTGTCGATGGCGGCAGCCATTGGACCACCGTGAGCGAGGCCATGCCAGACACCAATGTGCAAAGCCTCGCCCTCGATCCAGAGGGGGACTTGTATGTAGGGACTGGCACGGGCATTTTGAAAAAATCCAGGCGCTCAACCGCTTGGCAAGTCCTAGACCGCGGCCTCCTCTATCCAACCATCCGGGCCCTGACATTCGATCCCGAACGTGGCATCTTTGCCGGAACTTATGGGAGCGGGGTCTTCCGGAGTCGAGATGCGGGGAATCTCTGGGAACCCATGAGTGAAGGGCTTCCCAGTACCGATGTCCGTATGCTGGTCCAGGATAGTGAGCGCACCCTGTATGCCGGGACGGGAAAGGGGGTGTACCGCGGAGATCGCAAGGCCAGGCAATGGATTCATCTCTCAGAGGGGCTCGGCGAACAGGAGGTTACGGCCCTGCTGATGACTGGGAACGACACCCTCTACGCCGGTACCCCGCAGGGTCTCTTTCGCAGATCCGTGCGCCACGCTGCCTCACCCACCGCCTTAGGCGGATCAGGTGGAGGATTGGCGGAGGGATCCGCCACCACCTCGACATGGAGTGCAGTCAACCTCTCCGCCTCAGGCGGAGGGTCGGTGGGCCGATCCAGACCTCTCGGGCCTATTCGATCAGTGGCAATGAATCGCGGATCTGAACTTTATGTGGCCACCGAGGATCAATTATTCAAGCAGAGTGGCAAGGATGATTTATGGCAATTGGTCTTGATGGATCCTGTACAGGGCAAAATTCGAGGGATGACGGCCCGTGACACGGTTTATCTGTGGACAGAAAGCGCCATCCTGCGGGGAAGGAAATCGGGAGGCGGGCTACTTCAATGGGAGAAGATCAGAGATGGAATGCCCTCAGATCTCACGATCCAGACTGTTTCGGTGGAACAGGATAAGTTGGGAAGTGTAATCTTTGCAGGCACCGATCGGGGGCTTTTCTGGAGTCGGAATGGTGGGAAACATTGGCAGGCGGCCCAAGGCTTATTGGCAGATTTTCCTGTGGAGGTTATCCTTGCACCTGCTGAGGGGTTTCTCCTGCTGGGCTCACAAGAGCAGGGCGTCTTTCTTGCTGTGAACCTGATCTCCCGTGCAAGGATCTTCGGCCTTTTCTAGCAATTTTCCCCTGGGGAGACTAGCCGGGCCGCCTTAATCTCTTTCGGGCTCAGTCGTCCCATGCTTGTGGGTCACCTGATCTTCCTGGAAGACTTCCTGCATCTCCTCATCCAATTCCTGAGCATCATTTGGAATCGGAATTAAGGGAATATGCGTCTGCTTCTTTTTCTCTTCCGGTTCGATCGGATCTTTTGCTTTAGGCTTCTCCCCCATAAAATTCTCCGCAGGTGCAATCCTGAATACATTATACCTCAAATCGGGGGGAGGAGTCTAAAAAAATACTAGACCTCGAAGATGGCTCACGAGACCTCGAAAATGCTATAATAATTTAAAATCATGATGGGTATAATCTGATGAAGGTTCGGATCATTCTTGTGATCGCAATCCTGGCAATTCCCCTGTGGGTTTCAGCCGAGACAACCATCAACCGATCCTTTTCCAAGATTGCCCTGGGCATGAGCATCGAGGCCCTCCAGGCAGCTTATGAGACTAAAGAGATTGCCAGCTCAACCCTGCTGCCAGGAGAACGGCTTTTTGGAGTGGATGGTCAGTTTCCCGATATCGAACGGGTTTGGTGCAGTTTTTACCTGGGCAAGCTCTTCCGCATTGAATTTTCATACTCCCCACAATATTCCCAGCAAGTCCCGTGGGAGTCATTTGTGGAGTTTATGAAAAGGCGCTACGGAGAAGGTTGGAGTTTTGAATCCACGCAGGGTGAGGTAGTCATGTGGAATGATGGACAGACCTCATTCGTGCTAGAACGAAAGACAACCCCAAAATCCTCCTCTGTCTATGTGGTGAGCCTGGTGGACGATAGTCTGTACGATGCCCGACAGGAATCCTGTCCCGCCAAGAAGTACAAAGTGTGAATCGGATTCATGATCTGCAGTTAGAAACGCAGCGCATTTGAAATCCTGGATGGTGAGAAGGGGTCAGGAGGTTGATTTCTTTAAGGCAGAACGATCAAAGGGAAAAGGTAAGAGGTCGTGAATCTCCCTTTCTAGCGTTCGCCCATGGCGATCCATCATGACGATTTTCAATCCCGGGGCAAATTCCCATAACAATTGACGACACACCCCACAGGGCGTGCAGACCTGCCCCGATGAGGCTACGATTGCTAGGGCTGTGAATTCTCTCTCGCCCTCCGACAGGGCCTTAAACAGGGCCACCCGTTCGGCACAGATCCCCAGATTGGAGGTGATGGTCTCAATATTACAGCCCTGGTAGATCTTTTTATTTTTTGCCTGGAGGGCAACGCCTACTTTAAATCTGGAAGAATTGGCCAGGGCCCTGTCCATGGCCGCTCTTGCTAGCTGGACAAGATGACTATTCGATTTTGCGTTCGAGGTGAATTGCTTCTGCTGTCCCCTCACTCCCCAAGTGCCTCCACCACGCGTTCCAGAAGGGTCGAGAACTGCTCAGATTTTCGCATGGCCACCTCCAGCACACGTTTATGCCCGGACATCGCCAATCCGCCCGAGACCTCTCCTAATCCTCGCCCTGAAGTGGATAAGGCGGAGGAATCATCCGCCGCCCTGTTGGTGATGAGAACCACGCCCAACACCCGCAAATCCAGGTATCTTGCCATAATCACCTCGGGCACAGTGGACATGCAGACCGCATCTGCCCCCAAGGATCTCAGCATGGCCACCTCGGCCGGGGTCTCATAGGAAGGCCCCATCACGCTGGCCAGCACTCCTCGACTGCATCGGATCCCCATTTCCCCGGCGATTTTGGTGGCGACTTCCATCAGGGCCGCATCATAGGCGGATGTGAGGTCAACAAAAACAGATCGTTCACCTTCCCGCACACCTCGGAGGGGAGTCTCGCCGGTCAAGTTGAGATGATCCCGGATCAACATCATTCCCCCGGGAGACAGCTTGTTGCTCACTGAACCGGCAGCACTGGTCACGATCAATACCCGGATGCCCAGATCGGCCAGAACCTGAATCGGAAATGTGACCTGTGCTGCGGTGAAACCTTCATAGAGATGGCAGCGCCCCTGCAGAACGGCCAGGCGACTTCCTTTCAATTGTCCGATCAGGAGGCGGCCGGAATGGCCCGGTACTGTGGGCAATGGAAAGCCAGGGATCTCCGCATAAGGGATGATCTCTTTGGAGGTCAGCCTGTCTCCGAAGGCCCCCAACCCTGAACCCAGCACAACACCCACGCCCGGCGAGATCTGGGTCCTGGCCCGGATAAACTCAACAGCCGTTTTGACCTCCCCTTTCCTTAAATGAGTGCGCTTCATCTTCTGAGGACGATGTTCCTGACGACCCTTCCCATCGGGCCGGAAGGTTCGAGGGTTTTCCCATTAAATTTCAGCTTTACTCCACCTGCATTTCCTAGGGTAAGCACGAATTTTGTTTTGGCCCTCCAGTGGATCTTTTCACCGGGTTGCAGTAGCACCTCCTTGACCAGATGCTCATCAATCTCGGCCAGGATCCAGCTCCTCTCAGCGGCCTCAATCACAAGCGTCAGATCCTCTCCGCCTGAGGCGGAACCCCCCTGAGGCCCTGGCACTGTAGACGACGCCTCTTGATCCGCCTGAGGGGGAGGAAGGCCAGGAATATTCACGGTCAGGTCGACCGGATACGGCTGGGTTTTCTCCGCTCGATCCTTAATGGGACTCGTCTCTCCCCTAGGCGGATCATCATGACCAGAGTCCACATCCTGTGGGAATACGGACTCCTGCAAGGGTAACTCCGAGACGAATGGAAACAGCTGATAAAATGCAATCCCAAAAACGACTGCTGCACCGAGAAGGGCAGTGCCGATAATCAGTTTTTGCACCCCCCTTTTTTTGCCTGGACCCTTTGTAGACAACTCCCGGGATTTCGCCGTCACGGGAGTCTTCGCATAGAAATCGTGTGCCGATTCTCTGAATTTCTTAAAAACCTCTCCCTCGTTTAGTCTCAGACACCGGGCATAAGAACGGATAAATCCCCGAACAGACACCTCATTGGGCATCTGGGCAAAATCATTGGCTTCGAGGGCCTTGAGCATCCTGAGGCTGATTCTGGTCTGGGAGGCCACCTCCTCCAGTGTCATTCCACGCTCTTGGCGCATCTTCTGTAAAAATTCTCCGAGGGTTTCCATATCTTATGCGGGGGCCCGTGCGGCGACACAAAGGGAAATGTCCTCCGATGCCCCCGCACCCCAGCCGGTCACTGGCAGAGCCAGATGACTGGCCTTCACTCACCCTCTGCCTACTCCCTTGTGCTTTCCTGGTAACCCTTGTATCGCCCGTTTTCAAAACGAAGGACCAAACCATAAATATTCAGGAACCATTGTTCCTCACCCACCACCGATCCACCCCTCCGCACCACGGGGTCAGACTTTCCCAGCACCTTCATCACCTGGTCGCTTGTCATCCCGGGCCTCAATTTTTCCTGCTTGGACTGCAGGAATGCCAGATGTTTTTTCGAACGCTTGGCCAGATCTGAGTCGGGCGAACGCTCAACAAGGGTCCCGAATTCTGAAACCGCCTGGGCCTTGGCATTGGACTTTAGATAGACCCAGGCCAACTGGTAGCGCGCCTCGGCCGATTCTGGGAAAAGACGCAGGACTTCCTTGTAAGTTGCGATGGCCTCCTCGAATTTGCCGCTTTTGGCGTACAATTGAGCCAGCGCATAGTGAGCCAAGAGATGATCAGGATTGATCAGAACAGCCTGCTGAAATTCCCGAATCGCCTCATCACGCTCACCCTTAGCTCGAAAGACAACTCCGAGGTTGTAGCGGGCGATATCTGGAGTGGAGTATGTAGGGTTTTTCAAGGCCATTTTATACTCACGAATGGCCGCATCAATTTTCCCCTTTTGTTCATAGACCTTTCCCAGATAGTTATAGGCCTCTGAATAATCCTTATCTATTTTAAGCGTCATTTTGAACTGCTTCTCGGCCTCATCATATTTTTGCTGCAGAAAGTAGATATGACCCAGGGCGTAATGGCTGTCCCGGTCGTCCGGGTTCTGCTCCACCGCCTTTTGAAATTCCACAAAGGCCTGCTGAGTCATCTGATCATTGAGGTAGGAAATCCCCAGCTTGTAGTGGGCCGAAGCCTCTTTGAGGCGCTGCATTTTCGCCTGGGTGGCACAACCCGGGACAAAAAGTAAAGAGTAAACAGTAAACAGTAGACAGGGGAAAACGAAAGCCATTGAAAAACTGCTACGTCTATACGTCTTACCTTGCTCGCCCATGGTCCCTGCTCCTAGTTGCCGTTCCTTGTTCCTTGTTCCTTGTTCCTTGTTCCTTGTTCCTTGCTAACTGCTCACTGTTCACTGATCACTTTCTCACAGCTCTTCAAAATGAGTCATCCGTTTGAATTCTCGATAGCGCCCCAGGATGTCCTCGGAGTGAAGGGTCCTGAACCGTTCCAGGCTGAAGGCCTCTACACAATAAGAAGCCATAACACTCCCTAAAATAACCGCCTGTCTGAGGTTGCTCATGCCAAAATCCTTTGTCCGGGCCAGGTGGCCCATGAATCCTCCGGCAAAACTGTCTCCCGCCCCGGTCGGATCAAAGACAGTCTCCAGTGGATAGGCCGGGGCCGAAAAAATAGCATCATGGGTAAACAGGAGTGCCCCATATTCCCCCCGCTTGATAATCAGGATCTTAGGTCCAAGCTTCAAGATTTCACGGCCTACCTTGACTAGGTTCACCTCCTGCACTAGCTGGCGGGCCTCACCATCATTAACGATCACGATGTTGACCTTCCCCAGCACCTTGAGCAGGGCCTCGCGCTTGCCGTCAATCCAGAAATTCATGGTGTCCAGAGCCACCAGTTCAGGTGATCGGGTCTGCTTTAAGACCTCAAGCTGGAGATCTGGATCGATATTGGCCAGAAAAACCAGCTCGGCTGTCCTGTAGTCTGGGGGCAGTTGGGGGTTGAATTGCTGGAAGACATTGAGCTGGGTCTCCAGGGTCCTGGCCTCATTGAGCTGATAGCCATACTCTCCACGCCACCGGAAGGTCCTCCCGTCCGTCACGGCGAGGCCCTCCAAATCGATCGGGCGAGTCTTGAGAAAGGTGACATGTTCCTTCGGAAAGTCTGCACCGACAACGGCAACGATTCCGACCCGGGTGAAATAACTGGCAGCCGTGGCGAAATAAGTGGCCGATCCGCCTAACACCTCCGAGACCTCCCCAAAAGGGGTCTTCACCGAGTCCAAGGCCACAGACCCCACAGCCAGCAGATTCATCCCTGTTCCTCCAACCCGGCTGATCCGGATACCCACCTCATTTGGCATACCTCCCGATAATCGGTTTCAATCTTTGCCTGACCTTCTGGGGGATCGACTCAGGAGAAGTAATAATGGCATTTTTAAGGGCATCGACACACCGACAGGTTCGCCGCTCCGGAATAGACAACACACATTGCCGTATCACTTTCTTGGCCAACTCCACATTTTTCCGGAGGGTGGCAACGACCGCCTCCACCGTGACAGCCTCTTG
>DATECO010000099.1:0-2786 GCA_035286865.1 Nitrospiria bacterium
GGCTGCATAACCCCAGCCGCCCCGAATATCAACATTGACCCACTCGCTTACGATGGTATACCCGATCCCCAGCAACGTAAACCCTACGACATCACGGGCACGGAAGTCAATCACCCAATGCCGGTTCTTCACAACCCACGCCACGATCCAGTAAGAACCTAGAACGATCAGAACATCCCCCAGTGTGCAATGCAGGCGCGAGACGAGAATCTCCACATAGGTTTTTCGGTTAATATCATCGTAAAACGGGGACTGCACCATCTCCCAGAAAAAATTTAGGAAGAAGGCTGAAGCGATCAACGGAATTTCGGGTAAATGTCCTGGCTGCATTTGGTTCGTTTACCGAAGCACGATAGCGATCTTAGGCGGATGGGTGAGCGACTCATGGATGGTGCAGCCTTGCAGGACCTTTTGGAGACGGTCTCTCATTGCCGGACCCCACTTGCCTGGAAGATTAACATGGGCTGTCATAGTCCCGACACGATGCGGTTACTCGGCATAGTCCCATTCCATGGCCACTTTAAGCCCGGCAGTCGGGATCTTGTGCCGCTGGCAGAAACCCACCGCAAAATAACCGATGCAAGCCCCGAGAGAGCCCACAAACATCTCCCCCGGCGAGATCCCCTGATCCTGCCCGCCTTCCTCCAGCGGCTGGTCCACCATGATCCGATGTTTCCACACCTCCACCGCCAACTGCACCCCTTTCACCCACGAAATGGTTATGGAGTTCTTTTTGGTTTCGACGGGCATTGTCATCGGGTCCTGTTAACCCTTTGCCTCTTGCGCACCGGCAAGGGACTTCGGCCTCACGGTGAAGACCGGGCACGCGGACTTGCGAACCACCCGCTCGGCGACACTCCCCATCAGGACATGGGAAAGTCCTGTGCGGCCGTGGGTGCCGAGCACGATGAGATCGGCCGGGATCTCTTCTGCCGTCTTGAGAATCTCCATGAACGGCGCGCCCTCTTTGAAAATAGGGTGCACCTTTGCACCCAAGTGTCGGACCTCCTCGGCCAGGGTTTGAAGTTTCTTCGTTTCTTCCCCCTTAACATCCAGAATCCATTGACGGACTTCCGGCCTCATGCTGAGTGATACTCCCGATGGGACAAATAGAGGCGCCTCATACACATGGAGGAGGTAGAGATCGGCCGCTAACACTTTGGCCAGATGAACCGCATAGTCCAGGGCCTCTTTAGAATAGGCCGAAAAATCTGTCGCCATCAATATTCTGTGTAGAGTGATCATGGTCATCACCTTCCGAACGATTGAGCTTCCATGCCCAAGCATCTGAGCTCTCGTTCCTTCACCCCTCTACTCCCTTATTTAACGCTTTTTTCACAGCCTCTTTTAACTCCTTGACCTTGAACGGCTTGCAGATATAATTTAAGGCCCCATTCTCATAGGCCTGGATGAGGGATTGCCAATCCCCGAAGGCCGTGATCAAGATCACCGGCGTACGCGGGTAAGCCTTCCTCACCATAGACAAGAGATCAAGCCCTCCCATCTTTGGCATGATCAGATCAGCAATGACCAAATCAAACTGATCTTGAGCCAGCTTCAAGACCGCATCCTCCCCATCCACCGCCTGATCGATCTCATAGCCTTCATCCAATAGCTCATCCGCAAGGAGTCCCCGCATCTCGGAATCGTCCTCAACAACGAGGATCCGGGGCGGATGGGTTCGTCCCTCCGATAAGTTCATCATTGCTCTGGCACCTCCTGATCTCATCATTTGGTTAGTACCTCCTAATATATGGCCAGTGCAATAATAATGCTTGAGAGGCCTGCATAGGTCTATGGGCGTAAAAACATAATATAAATTAAAGAGATATAAATCCATATTAAAGTTCTCTATGAACTTTAGATAAAGACACCGGGACATTCTGCCACACTCTGGGAATAGGGGGGTGGGACGAAATGTCAATGAAGATGGAACCTTTAGGCGGAGGTCTCTTCAGTAATCGAAGGCACGGAAGTTTTACCCCGGGACTGTCCCAGTTTTCGGTAAAGGGTCTTTCGGTCGATCCCCAGGATCTGGGCTGCCCGGTACTTGTTTCCACCGGTCTGTGCCAAAACACGCGTGATATACTGCCGCTCCATCTCTTCCAGGGATAGCTGTTGCTCCAGGGCTTTCTCTAAGGTGGAATAGTCACCCCGGTTTCCGATGAGGGTGGCAGGAAGATCATCGAGGGTGATCTGCTCCCCTTGGGCCAGGATAACAGCCCTCTCAACAGCATTCTCAAGCTCCCGGACATTCCCGGGCCAAGGGTACTTTATAAACAAGGCCAGGACGCTCTCGTTGAATTCTTTGATCGGTTTTGAGGTCTCCTGCTGGTACTTCTTCAAGAAATGGTGGGCCAGAGGTAAAATATCGTCCGCTCTCTCCCGAAGCGGCGGCACTTGAATCTGTAGGACGTTGAGTCGGTAAAAAAGGTCTTGCCGGAATTTGTGCTGCTTCACCTCATCGGCCAGATCCAGATTGGAGGCGGTAATGACCCGGACATCTACCTTAACCTGCTTGGTTGCCCCTACCCGGCGAACCTCTTTATCCTGAAGTACCCGAAGCAGTTTGGCCTGAAGATTCATCGGGAACTCGCTGATCTCATCTAGAAACAGGGTGCCTCCTCCGGCCTCCTCGAACAGCCCGGTCTTGTCCCCCTTCGCATCGGTAAAGGCCCCCTTGACATGTCCGAACAGCTCGCTCTCTAAGAGCGTCTCCGGAATGGCGGCACAGTTCACCGGGATGAAAGGCCGGTGCTTTCGAAGGCTGTTATAATGGATGGCCT
>DATECO010000100.1:0-8092 GCA_035286865.1 Nitrospiria bacterium
AGGGCCAGTGGGCTCAGGACATCCCGTTGGATGACGCGTTTGAGAGGTCTTGCACCGTACACGGGATCATAGCCGTTCCGGGACAGGACCTCCTTGGCACGTTCCGTCAATTGCAGTTCGATCTTTCGATCCGCCAGACGGTTCTGGAGGTGACGGATCTGGATCACCACGATGCTCTTAATTTGTTCCGGCCTCAGTGGGTTGAAGATAATAATATCGTCCACTCTGTTTAAAAACTCGGGGCGGAACTGCGCCCGAAGGGCCGACATCACCATGTTTTTGAGCTCTGACCCATCCTTTCCGATCAGCTCTTGGAGGTGCTGACTTCCTACATTGGAGGTCATAATCACCACCGTGTTTTTAAAATCTACAGTTCGTCCGTGACCGTCCGTGAGCCGACCGTCATCCAGTAACTGGAGGAGGAGGTTAAAAACCTCCTGGTGCGCTTTCTCGATCTCATCAAAGAGAATGACACAGTAGGGTTTGCGGCGGACTGCCTCGGTGAGCTGTCCCCCTTCTTCATAGCCCACATAACCAGGAGGGGCCCCAATGAGCCGCGCTACGCTGTGTTTTTCCATATATTCGGACATATCGATCCGGATGAGAGCCTGCTCATGATCGAACAGAAATTCAGCCAGGGCCCGGGCCAGTTCTGTCTTTCCGACGCCGGTGGGCCCGAGAAAAATAAAAGAGCCCATCGGCCGATTAGGATCAGAAATCCCTGCCCTGGCCCGGCGGATCGCATCGGCAACTGCCCGGATGGCCTCTTCCTGGCCCACGACCCGTTTGTGGAGATGCTCCTCCATCCGGAGGAATTTTTGCATCTGCCCCTCCAACATCCGGGTCACGGGGATACCCGTCCACTTGGAGACAATCTCTGCCACGTCCTCCTCATCCACCTCTTCCTTGAGCATCTTCTGGTGGGCCTGAAGGGCCTGAAGGTTCTTATTTTCGGCCTCGAGCTGCTTGTTTAGCTCGATCATCCGGCCGTATCGGAGCTCGGCCGCCCGTCCCAGGTCTGCCTCGCGTTCGGCTTGTTCGCTCTGAATCCGGGTCTGCTCGATCTGTTCCTTGAGCTGCCGGATCTTCTGGATGGCCTGCTTTTCGGCCTGCCACTGGGCCTTGAGGCGGTCCCCTTCTTCGCGGAGCTGGGCCAGTTCCTTTTCGATCCGATCCAGTCTCTCTCGGGAGACAGCATCCTTCTCCTTCTTCACCGCCTCCCGTTCGATCTCAAGCTGCCGGATCTTGCGATGAATCTCGTCAAGTTCTGTAGGCATGCTATCGATCTCAATCCTGAGGCGGGACGCAGCCTCATCGATGAGGTCGATGGCCTTGTCTGGGAGATATCGATCCGAGATATAACGGTTTGATAAGACCGCCGCGGCCACCAGGGCCGAGTCCCGGATCCTCACCCCATGGTGGACCTCATACCGCTCCTTGAGCCCCCGGAGGATGGAAATCGCCTCTTCCACTGTAGGCTGATCCACCAGGACCGGTTGGAACCTTCGTTCCAGGGCCGGGTCCTTTTCAATGCGTTTTCGATACTCGTCCAGGGTGGTGGCCCCAATACACCGAAGTTCACCCCTGGCCAGGGCCGGTTTAAGCATATTGGAGGCATCCATGGCACCCTCGGCTGCACCGGCCCCTACGAGGGTGTGTAGTTCATCGATGAAGAGAATGATCTGTCCGCTGGATTCAGTGATCTCTCTCAGGACGGCCTTCAGGCGCTCCTCGAACTCCCCACGGTACTTGGTCCCCGCAATGAGGGCCCCCATATCCAGGGCCACGGCTCGTTTGTTTTTTAGACCCTCGGGGACATCACCGCTCACGATGCGTTGGGCAAGCCCTTCCGCGATGGCAGTCTTCCCCACCCCAGGCTCTCCGATCAAGACCGGATTATTCTTGGTCCTCCTGGAGAGGACCTGGATGACACGACGGATTTCCTCATCACGGCCAATGACCGGATCCAGCTTGCCCTTGCGGGCCAGCTCGGTGAGATCCCGGCTGTATCGGGCCAGGGCCTGGTATTTTTCCTCTGGTGTGGGGTCCGTGACCCGTTGGGTCCCGCGAATCTCGGCAAGGGCCGACAGGATCCTGTCCCGTGTAACACCTTGCTGTTGGAGAAAGGCCGTCGCAGGTTCCCCGGCCTCCATCAGGGCCAGGAGCAGGTGCTCAGTGCTTATGTATTCGTCCTTGAGCCGTTCGGCCTCCCCCTGGGCCTGATCGAGAACAGACTTGAGCCGTGGGGAGATGTAGACCTGTCCTGCCACACCGGGACCCGTCACCTGGGGTATCCGGCCTAGCTCTTTTTCAAGGGCCTGCTCAAGGGGTCGCAGGCTGGCCCCCAGCTTTTTCAGGAGGGATGGGACCAATCCCTCCTGCTGTTGGATGAGGGCCAAGGCCAGGTGTTCCACCTCGATCTGCTGATGATGGTGCCCATCGGCCAGTCTTTGGGCATCCTGTACAACCTCCTGGGCCTTTATCGTAAGTTTATCCAGTCTCACAGATTGCCTTTCTTTTTTTACCCCTGCTCGATCTTGACCTTGATAATTTTTTTAGGGGTAGATTTTGGCGGTTCAGGGGTTTCGCGTTTATGTTGGGCAAGCATCCCCATTTCGAGGCCTCTTTGCAGATGCTCCAGTGTCCGCCAGATCTCACCCTGCATCTCGTTCATCTTCTTTTGTATCTCCAGGAGCAGACCCACCCCTGCCAGATTGATCCCCTGTTCCTGTGTGAAGTGAAGGATGGTCTTGAGTTTTTCCACATCATTTTGTGAATAGAGGCGGGTCTTTCCCTTTGTGCGACCTGGGGAGATCAGCCCCTCTCGCTCATACAGGCGCAAGGTCTGGGGATGCACTCCGAACATCTGGGCCACCACGCTGATAGGAAAGAGCGGTCGCTCGGAATTTTCCATGCTAGGGTCCTCCCCTTACAGGGCCTCCACCTTGATCTGCTTGGGTTTTACCCGTTCCTCTTTGGGTATTCTGATCTCCAAGACCCCATCCTTGAACTTTGCCTTCACCTTTTCCTGGTCTACAATATTGGGCAACGTGAAGGACCTCTGGAATGTTCCATAGGAGCGCTCAAGGCGATGATATCGCTCTTTATCGATCTCCCGCTCCAGTCTCCTTTCTCCTTTGAGGGTCAGTACATTCTCCTGGATCTGGACGTCCACATCCTTGGATTCCAGACCCGGGAGTTCTGCCTTCACCACGAACTCCTGATCATCTTCATAGATGTCCACCGCAGGGATCCAGTGACCCCCCAACACCTCATCCGATCTACCCGTCCGCCCTGCGCCCTCCTGAAATAGTCTGTTCATCCTGTCCTGCAACGCCTGCAGGTCCTTAAAAGGATCCCACCGTGTCAGTTCCATATTGTCCCCCTTTCCGCTCTAACTTACGCGGGCCTTGTGATGTGCTGTAGCAGAAATCGCTCCGTTTGACTCTACAATCCGAGATTATATTTATTACTGCAAAAGATTATATAACTTGATAAGACCATTGTCAAGCAGGAATGAAAAAACATTGACGACTTTTTTGATCGGTGCTATCTTTATATTTAGAATGTTAAGAAAAATGAGTCATGCTGTCATTTTTGGATTGACCACGTTTCTATTGTTAGGGGGGACCGGAAGGGGTGAGATCTTTCATTTTGTGGATGGAGATGGGATTCGCCACTTTTCCAATGTACCCACGGATCCTCGTTTTAAAAAGCTACTCATCATGGAAGGCCCGCGAGAAAAACGTCCCTATCTCTCCCCGGGGAAACGTTCACTCATTTTGAGGACGATCGAGAAGACCGCCGAAAAATTCGGGGTAGAAGCGGCTCTGGTCAAAGCAGTGGTGAAGGTCGAGTCCGATTTTGATCCGATGGCCATCTCTTCGGCCGGCGCACTGGGTCTGATGCAGTTAATGCCTTCAACGGCCAGCCGCTGGTCAGTCGGCGACCCCTTGGACCCGACTGAAAACGTCTGGGGAGGGGTGCGCCATCTCAGTTACCTGATGGACCTCTTTGATGGGAATCTGCGCCTGGCCCTTGCGGCCTACCATGCCGGGGAACAGCGCGTTCAGCAGTACTTGGATATACCACCGATTCCTGCTACTCAGGAATATGTGCAAAGGGTTCTCAAATACTATAAAAAGTATCAGGGGACGAGGGCCGCTCGTACCGTTATTTATAAAGTGTCCATGCCGACCGGAGAGGTGATCTATACCGACAGCCCTGATCGGTACTGGGCCAGTGGTCGGTCGATGTCAAAGGAGTTCATGATTCGTTGACTTAATGTTAGATGCCGCCGCCAGTCCCTCCCTCGGCTCTTTGGATAGTCAGATCTAAAATGGACACCGACACTCCCCCTCCTCATCAGTGCAGATGTCGCGATCAGTATAGCCACAGTTGACATGTTGAATGTCTCCATCATCCGGCGAGAGAGGTGACAACCCTCCAAATGCCTGTAACGGCTCTTCAGGACTGACAGGGCTTCACGCAGAGACTCATCACACCTCACGACCCCCACCTTTTCCCACATAGCCCGTCTGAGATCTTTTTGGATCCCCGAGATCTCTCGATCACCTAAAGCTTGAGCATCTGCGAAATCGAATGTGAGTCGGCGATTGATCAGGGTCATCTTTTTATGATGATGTTTGGCCACAAAGCGCAGGGACGCTTTTGCCGCCCTGGCCCCAAAGACAAGGCCTTCGAGCAGAGAGTTGCTTCCGAGACGATTGGCCCCATGGACCTGTGTGCAGGCAACCTCCCCCACCGCAAAGAGTCCTCCCAGGGTGGTAGCGCCATTCAGGTCTGTTTTCACCCCGCCGATCATAAAATGCGCAGCGGGGCTGACGGGGACAGGCTGGCGGGTGAAGTCAAAACCATAGGACAGGCAGGTCTTGTAAATCATTGGGAACCTCTCTTTAAGATAAGCCCCATCGAGGTGGGTAAGGTCGAGATTGACATGGGGGGGTTGATCTGCTTGTATCTCGGCCCAGATGGCCCTGGAGACCACGTCACGTGGGGCGAGGTCCCTTGCGGGGTGGTAGCGATCCATGAAGGCCTCTCCTCTCTTGTTTCTCAGAATGGCCCCGTCCCCACGTAAGGTCTCCGTGAGCAAAAAAGCAGGGGCATTGGGGATGCACAATGCCGTGGGATGAAATTGGACGAACTCCATGTCCTCCAGAAGAGCCCCGGCGCGGTAGGCTATGGCTATTCCGTCTCCGGTGGCTGCAGCAGGATTGGTCGTCCGAAGATAGACCTGACCGGCCCCTCCCGTGGCCAAGAGAGTGGCCTTGGCCAGGACAGGGATCCATTCTCCGGTACGCTCGTTGAGGGCCAAGGCCCCCAGGCAGGTACCCTCTCGGGTAATCAGGTTGAGGATGAAGTGATGATCTAAGAGTGTGATCCTGGCCTGCCGCTTGGTCTGCCGTAGAAGCGCCCTCACAATCTCCTCGCCGGTGGTGTCTCCCTTTGCCCTCAAGACCCGCGCTCGGCTGTGGGCTGCTTCCTTCGCATATAAGAACCGGCCACCTCTCTGATCAAACCTGGCGCCCCAGCCAATCAGTTCCTGGATGCGCTGGGGACCCTCTGTGACCAAGATCCAAGCCGCCTCCTCATTACACATTCCCACACGAGCCCTGAGGGTATCTTGATAATGGGCCTTTTGATCGACCTGGTCACCGATCGCCGCGGCCACCCCACCCTGAGCATATTGGCTGCTCCCCTGAAGTCCTTTCCCTTTATTGAGGATCAGAACCTCCCCCTCCTCCGCCAATTCCAGGGCGGCCCGAAGGCCGGCTACCCCACCTCCCAATACAAGAAAGTCTGTGACGATACTTGGAGCTCTCCGCTTCAATAACATTAACTTTGATCTCCCCCTTATCAGGGTAGGACCCCGTCCAAAACAAAAGGATTATCTCCCTCGAGGGCTACGACCTGGAGGGTCTCTTTCTCGAAAAGTTGCAATGTGGTATTTCCCCGTTGCTGGAGGCTGCTCTTAGCCGCTTTGGCGTTTACATCCCAGTGAAGCAAGACCTTGACCTTCTGTCCGTCTTTGTGAATCACGTCCACGGTCAACTCCATTCGGAGCTCATCAGTTCTATCAAAGGTCCTCTGGATTGCCTGGAAAAGTTCTGGGTGTTGAACCTGGAACTCTGGTGAAAAATGGGTCTTCAGAGTGACCAGGTCTTTCTTTGCATAGACCTCTTGGAGGGCTGAAAGAAAGGCATCTACCTTCTGGATCTGCTGTTCGGTCTCAGAGAGTTTAACCTGGCCTTTCGAACAACCTGTGGTGAACACCCCCCCCCCTCCGCCTAAGATAAGAAGCAGGAACCAAACTGGGATAATAAGACGATAGTATCGAAAAGACATAAACAGATTATAGGGTGAATTTTTACCGGGGTCAAGAATTCTAAATATCTAGCGATCGCCCTGCCCTGGTGTTACCAACCCTCTCTACTTTAAAAGGTCGATCCCATACAGAGATGCGGCCTAAAGTATCCCCGCCCAAAAATCACTTGCCATTCCGGCTAAAAGCGGCTAAACTACACCCAGGAGTCTTATCCATGTCCAGGGTGGTCAAGAAGCGGAGAAAAAAGATGCGCAAGCACAAGTATCGCAAGCTGAGAAAGCGCATGAGGCACAGCCGCAAATAGTCGAGGGATGGACTTGGCCACCGGATGGGGGGAGGAAGGGAAAGATGCCACGGAGGGATGAGAATATGGGCTCGGGAAAAAAGATGCGGGTCCGCATCAGGACCGGTACATCCACCTATGTAGGGGATTTTCTGATCCCAGCAATGCGAAATCGCCTCTCGGATGTCCTCAACGAAGAGGAGCGGGTCTTCATCAACCTCACCGATGTGGTGATTAACGACGGCAGGGAGAAGGTGGCCTTTGTGACCCTGAATAAGAATCTGATTGAATCGATGGCCCTAGTCGAATAGAGTAAATCGAAACACACCGCTTATGTTTTTCCCTCAAATTCCGAAAGGCCAAACACCTCATTTACATCACTAAAAGCCCCGCCCGGCCGGGGGCCGCCGCCGATTACATAGATCCTATCCCCAACGACTGCTGAGCCCAGGCCATGCCGGGCGGTGGGCATGGGAGCCATGGGCTGCCAGGTATCTGTTTTGGGATCATAGGCCTCATTGAGATTAAAGGTCCCCTCAGGGGCCTCACCCCCCAGGACAAAGACTCTACCCTCCAAAACCGCGGCGGTGATGCCACTTCGCGGCGTGGGCAGCGGGGCCTTCTTGCTCCACCGATCTTGCTCTAAGTCATAGGCCTCATGGGTCGCTAGATTATTAGCATAGGAGGACTTAAGCCTTCCCCCCACTGCATATAGAGTGGGACCCACAACCGCCACGCCAAGATGATCCCGGGCAGTCGGTAGCGGCGCCCTTGACTCCCAGCGATCCAACAGAGGGTCATACCTCTCGTTTGCTGTAATGTTTTGCCCATCTGCATATCCCCCAATAGCATACAGCCGGGCCTGATAAATCCCTACGGCCAGGGCCCCACGGGCGGTAGGCATGGGTTTCTTGGCCGTCCATCGGTCAGATCCAGGGTCATACTCATAGACGGCATTTGAGGGTGTCCAGGAGAGGTTTCCCTTAAATCCCCCGATCACATACAGCCTGCCATTCACACCCCCGATACCGGCATGGTGAAGGGCCTCGGGCAGCGAGGCGACCTTTCGCCAGCGATCCTGGGGGACATCGTATTCCTCCACCCGTCCGGTGACTCCTAGGCGACCAAAGCCGCCCACGACATAAATCTTGTTCCCAAGGGCAGCCACGGCCACTTCGGTCCGTTTGGTGGGCGCAGGGGCCTTTACAGACCAGGAGCCTTGCTCACCGGCAGAGATATAGACAAATCCAAGTAAGGCAAAGAGGAAGATCCCCCAAGAGAGTAATCTCTTACTATAGCGATTCATCTGATTATTCATCGGGATCTTAGGCTACATACTTTTCATGGAGATTGCAAGGGATCCCAAGAACAGATATAGAGAGCTGTCATTGCGAGCGAAGCGAAGCAATCTCATCACTTTGCTCAACGGATCTTCATAGATACTGTCGCCTGGTTAACTCTGG
>DATECO010000101.1:0-9444 GCA_035286865.1 Nitrospiria bacterium
TTTAACAAAGAAATATTATAGCAGAACTGTAGGGTTTTTCAAAGGGAAATATGAGGATCTTGGGCTAGGGCTACTTGTTCATGGACTCCAGGAACTCCTTGTTGGACTTGGTCCCACGGATCTTGTCCAGCAGGAATTCCATGCTCTCCACCGTGGAAAGTGGACTTAAAACCTTTCGGAGGACCCACATCTTGTTGAGGTCTTCTTTTTCCACCAGCAGTTCTTCTTTACGTGTGCCTGAGAGGTTAATGTCAATAGACGGAAAGACCCGCTTGTCAGCCAGCTTTCTTTCCAGATGAAGCTCCATATTTCCGGTCCCCTTAAATTCTTCGAAGATGACATCATCCATGCGGCTGCCGGTATCCACCAGGGCCGTCGCAATAATGGTGAGGCTGCCCCCGTTCTCAATATTTCGGGCAGATCCGAAGAACCGCTTGGGCCGCTGCAGGGCATTGGCGTCTAGTCCACCCGACAGGACCTTGCCACTGGAAGGGATAATGGTGTTGTAGGCCCTGGCTAGACGGGTGACACTGTCCAGCAGGATGACCACATCCCGCTTTTGCTCTACAAGGCGCTTGGCCTTCTCCAGGACCATTTCGGATACCTGGGTATGCCGCTGGGCGGGTTCATCAAAGGTAGAGCTGACCACCTCGGCCTTGACCTGGCGCTGCCAGTCCGTGACCTCCTCTGGCCGCTCATCGATCAAGAGCACAATCAGGGCGATCTCGGGATGGTTCTTCATGACCGCCTTGGCGATGGCCTGAAGGAGCATGGTCTTGCCGGTGCGTGGCGAGGCCACGATAAGACCCCTCTGGCCTTTGCCAATGGGGGTGATGAGGTCCATCACCCTCATCGAGTAATCGTCTGGGCTATATTCCAGGCGGATCTTTTCATCCGGATAGAGGGGAGTCAGATTATCAAAGAGGATCTTGTCCCGGGCCAAGTCAGGGTCTTCGAAATTGACCTTTTCGACCTTCAGGAGGGCAAAGTATCGCTCACTCTCCTTAGGTGGCCGGATCTGTCCTGAAACGATATCACCTGTCCTGAGGTTAAACCTGCGGATCTGGGAAGGAGAGATATAAATATCATCGGGACCGGGTAGGTAGTTGTAATCGGGTGAACGAAGAAAGCCGAAACCGTCTGGGAGGATCTCAAGGACACCCTCCCCATAGATTAACCCGTTTTTCTCGGTCTGTGCCTGGAGGAGGGCAAAAATGAGTTCCTGTTTCCGGAGGTTGCTGGCCCCTTCGATTTTGAGCTCCCTCGCGAGATCATTAAGTTCAGCAATAGTCTTTTCTTTTAACTCGGCAAGATTCATTTGACCTCCTCAATACTTAATTGATTTACCTAGGGTGGTATATTTTTTTAGTGCCTTGCGGTGGGGCACCTCTTTAGATGTCTTTCAGGCTGTATCGCGAGGTTGATCATCCTCGGATCATATTGGGATAATCCTGGGATGATACTGCCCGGCGGATCCCATATCGATCATTCACTCTATCCCAATTTCACCTTTAACGATCCAAACACGAAAGTTTGCATGACGGTCGGGCCAAGGTGACATTTGAAGTTGCCAAAAAAAGAAGGGGAATTAGGATTGACATCAGAAGTTATCTGGAGATGTTCTCCATGACTGGAACTATTTTAATTATAGCTTGGACGATCTAAATTGTCAAATCATTTTTTGGGGCCGGATAAAAAGGCGGACAACAGATTTTCAGGGTCACGGGCACACCGAATGCCTGCATCCGAAAAACTCTGCTCCGGGGCCGCATAGAAACGGTGTGCCGAACGGTAGAAGAGCGGGAGGGCATAGTGTCCGACCCCACCCCAGCTACTTCCCCGCAGGATCTTGTATTTCTGTCCGAAGGCATCCGTTTGATACTGATTTCCGGGATAGGGTTGATACCAATCCTGGGTCCATTCCCACACATTGCCTGCCATGTCATAGACACCGTATGGGCTCTTGCCGGAATCAAAGCTCCCCACTGACGCAAGATCCCCCCTCCCGGTGTCCCCCGCGTTGGCCTTCTGGCTGTCATATTCGTTGCCCCAGGGATATTCTAGCCCGTGAGGCCCCCGCGCGGCCTTTTCCCACTCGGCCTCTGTGGGAAGGCGTTTGCCTATCCACTGGCAGTAACGCCCAGCCTCATACCAGTTGACATCTGCAACGGGGTAATTTTCCCGACCTACTGGAATCCGACCATTCACCCATGATATTGGTGGGCGCGAGCGCGTGGCCTCAACAAATTTACGGTACTGACTATTGGTGACCTCATAGAGCTCAATATAAAAGGAAGGCAAAAATACCTTTCGCTGTGGATGTTCATCCAAAAAGAGGGGCTTGGCCATGCCGAACTCTGTGCTCTTGCCCTCCGTGTCTTCTCGATTGCTACCCATGATAAACTCACCTGCCGGAATGTGCACCATCCCCTCGGGGGCCAAGTTTTTCTTCTTCAGACATCCTGAAAAGAAAAGGGTGACGCACAGGATGAGGTAGGGAACGAGTCTAGGATAAAAAGATATGGGTATCACAGCCATCAGTATACAAAGGGATTAGGCTAACGTCAAGAATCCACAGGAGATTTTGGCTCAAATCTGTTGACTAATCTCACCATGCATGTTAGAGTTGTTTAATTTTGGCGTCTAAAATTTAAGCCACTATCCAACTGGAAGTGCGAGGATGTTGGATCTTAGATTGATCAGGGAAGATTTCCCGCTTCTCAAGGCCGCCCTACAGAACCGAGGGGTGGAGTATGACCAAGAAGGGTTGCTTGAGGCAGATGCCAGGTGGAGGGAGATGAACACCCGAATCCAGGATTTAAGACACGAGCAGAATCAGGTCTCTGAAGAGATTAGCCGACTTAAGCGTGAGGGTCGAGCCTTAGAGCCGTATCTAGAGGGGATGAGAAAGGTCAAAGCCCAGATCACGGCCCTTGAGCAGGAGTGGATGAAATGGGAGGCGCGTCGCCATGAGTTGTTACTGGGAATTCCGAATATCCCCCATGGGTCAGTACCGGTGGGAAAGGATCCCAAAGACAACAAGGAAATCCGAAGGTGGGGTGAGGCACCCTACCTGGCCTTTAAGGCCAGGCCACACTGGGAGGTGGGCGAGGGACTGGGGATACTGGACTTTGACCGGGCAGCCAGGATGACCGGGACACGCTTTGCCCTCTATCGGGGGTTGGGCGCCAGGCTGGAGCGGGCCCTGATCAATTTCATGCTAGACCTACATACGCGCGAGCATGGCTACACGGAAGTGCTGACCCCCTTTATGGTTAACCGGGCCAGCGTCATCGGGACCGGCCAGCTCCCGAAATTTGAGGGGGATCTTTTTAGACTGAAGGATGAGGACTATTTTCTTATTCCCACAGCAGAGGTATCGATTACCAATATCCATCGGGAGGAGATCCTCCCCCAGTATATATTGCCGCTCTCCTATGTGGCTTCTTCCCCCTGTTTTCGCCGAGAGGCCGGGTCTTATGGAAAGGATGTCCGGGGATTGATCCGGCAGCACCAGTTTAATAAGGTGGAGTTGGTCAAGTTTACCCGACCGGAGGAATCCTACAAGCTCCTAGAGAGGCTTCTTCTGGATGCCGAAGAAGTCCTAAAGAGGCTGGCCATCCACTATCGCGTGGTGGAACTCTGCACCGGAGATCTGGGTTTTGCGGCCGCTAAAACCTACGATATTGAAGTGTGGCTTTCAGGAGAGGGGACCTATCGAGAGATCTCCTCCTGCAGTAATTTTGAGGACTTTCAGGCCAGGCGGTGCGGTATACGCTATCGGCCGGTGGGCGGCAAGAAACCCGAATATGTCCACACCCTTAACGGTTCGGGTCTTGCGATCGGCCGGACGGTGGTGGCCATTCTGGAAAATTATCAGCAAGAGGATGGGTCAGTGGTCATCCCGGAGGCCCTGCGGCCTTACATGGATGGGGTGGAGAGGATTACTTTCATAGGCCCCCAGATATAACGGAGGGTTAGCCTAACTGGTAAGGCACTGGTCTTGAAAACCAGCGGGCGCAAGCCCTTGGGGGTTCGATCCCCTCACCCTCCGCCATGAAAATTGCGAAGCAATTTTCACTTATCACTTTTGACTGATAACTTTTAACGAACTGATAGAGATTGGCCTTTAGGTTTAAGACATTTCCAGTTTATCAGGATGCTAAACGGTATTCGCAATTCTGCCGGAAGTTGGTCCGAAACTGCATTGTCGATAGAGGATTAGCTGATCAGATCACAAGGGCACTAAATTCAATCGTACTGAATATAGCCGAGGGCTCAGCGGATAACTCAGATTTGGAATTTGCAAGGTTCTTAGGCATTTCTATTAGGTCGATCTATGAGACCGTGGCAGGTTTTGACTTAGCACTCACCTATAAGATGATTGATGAGAAATTAAATAAGGAGGTTGAGGACCAGGCTGAAAATCTAGTAAAGCAATTGTCCGGCTTTCGCGCATCATTATTAAAAGGCAGCTTAAAATAGATGCAAATGGGCAGCTTAAAAGTTATAGGTTAATAGTTATACGTAATCGCATCGCGATTCCCGGAGAGGTGGCCGAGCATGGCTGAAGGCAGCTGCCTGCTAAGCAGTTGTGGGGGAAACTCCACCCTGGGTTCGAATCCCAGCCTCTCCGCCAGAATTTTTGCGTGGCAAAAATTCAGAGCATTCGAGCAATGGAACAATAGAGCATTAGAAAAGATTGAGAAGAAGTGCGAGAATGCGGTCTAATGCTCCAATGCTCTATTGCTCGTGGGATTCGGTGGTGATGTAAAGAGCATTCGGCTCATTTACTATTCAGCACCTTTTGATTTTAGGTGAGGGTGACGACTTTATTCTTTCCCTCTCTTTTAGCCTGATAAAGGGCGTCGTCTGCCGACTTGAGTAGCTTTTGTGAATCCATATGGCCTTTGATGTAGCTGGCTACCCCTAGACTGATGGTCAGATTTCCCCCGGGTTGTGCCTCCTGATAAGGGAAGGGGTACTGTTCTATCGCCATTCTCAACCGCTCTGCGATTTGTACCGCCATGGCCCCTTCTGTCTCAGGGAGGATCATCACAAACTCCTCGCCGCCAATTCTACAGACGAAGTCGGCGTCTCTCACCTGCCTCTTCATGACTGATCCAAATAGTCTTAAGAGGTCATCCCCCCGCAAATGTCCATGCGTATCATTATAGTGTTTAAAGGAGTCGATATCGGCAAGAATGATGGATAAAGGGCGATCGTACCTGTCGGCCCTCCTGATCTCCTCAACAATTTTTTCCATGCAAAAACGGTGATTATAAAGGCCCGTGAGGGCATCAGTAATTGCAAGGTGCCAGGTTTCTTCGAGTCTCCGGTCCAGATCTTTTTTCATGTCGGAGACGGCCTCGACCATCTGGTTAAATTCCCGTGCCAGCTCCCCTATCTCGTCTCGTGTCTTGATCGATAGCCGATGATTCAGCTCACCACTGGCCACAAGCTGCACCCCTCGGTATAGATCCTGAATGGGCCGGTTAATATATCGGGACAGAAAGAAAGATAGTAAAGCGAGAAAGAGCATGGCCATGGCAATGGTGCCATAATAGGCAATCCGGACCCTGGTGCCTTTTGATTGAGCGATCTCATACATCTTGATCATCTGCTGCCCTGACAGGGAATCGAATTTCTTGGACTCTTCGATAAGGCCCTCGGAAAAGAGATTAGCCTTCCTAATCAATTTGGCCGCTTCCTTATTCCCGACGGGATGATCAATGAACATCACGTTGATCAACATTTCACTGAGTTTGAGGATGTCTTGATTGACTCTGTCGGCTAGTATTTGCCACTCATGATCTCCCTGTTGTTTTTGGAGTTCTTTAATGATCACGGAAATCTCGCTGATCATTCGATCGAGGTTGTCTCTTTCTCCGATATCTCCTGTGACCAGATAGAGGTTAGCCGGTTGTAGAAGTTTGTTGACCAGCAGTTGAAGGTGAGACGCCAGCTCCACTTTGCGTTCCACCTCCTGCATCTGGCCGATGGTGGTGGTCAGGTCTTGGGCCACCAGGGAAACAATGCTCAGGCAGAGAATAAAAGCAAAAGTAACCGCCAGAAAGGAAGCTGTCAATTTTGTTCGGATGCTGATCTTCAATGTTCTATGATCTCAATGGTATCGAGAATCCGGATTCCCCGATCCATCTCTGCCAGTTCTTTCGGAACATATCCAATTCCCCCCGGCTGTTCCTTGACCCATTTGACAATATCGCTCGGGTCAGCCTTGATCGGGGGAAGGGTTAAACCCTCTTGAAAGACCTTCTTGGCCCAGTGGAGCTTATAGGCCTTGGAGGACAGCCCGATGATAGTCGAAAGAAAGCTGTGCTTTGCCGGACCTTCCGGACAGTGTAAGGGGACGATACGAAACCCTTCCACAAATCTTATTTCCCCGAGATAGATATCTCTCACCTCAGCTCTGGAGATGTGGGTCAAGGGTCCATTTTCATTCACAATGATTGCGATCTCATCCGCAGAGAGGGCAGGCGAACAGAGCACGGTTGACCAGATGGCCATGGCACATGCCGACAGCCATTGGATCATAAAGCGGCTAGGGCTGCTTCTCAGAAACCGAAGGACCACTGTGCCTCCGTCATGTTAAAAGTCTTGGCCCCCTTTTTATCATCGCGGCGATACTGGACCTTGAGGCTGCTTCTTAGATGATCAATCTCATATCTCAGGCCAAAGATCTGTTGATCACGGTCGGAATTATTCTGGAGATCCATAAAATACGGGTCAGCCGGATGCAGGTTGAGATACTCATAGCGGGCATAGGGGGTCATAATCTCAAACAGTGTATATCCCAATTGGATATAAAAGGCATCGGCATGATCCTGGGAGTTTCTTAGCCTGAAGTACTCTGAAATGAATTCCCACCCCGAATTGAGATAGGAAAGATCGGCCCCCAGAATCGCCTCTTCTAGGCCCGCCTTTGCCGTGGTGTCGACCTCGTACGTTGTGCCGAAGAGCCCAAGAGTAACCCCCGGGCAACGAGCGGGCGTGGAGGATAACCTCAGAACAATCTGCTTTGAATTATTATTATCAGAGGTATTGTTGGGGATCAGTACCTTCCCGACCGTGTCAATCATTGGGCCGTTTCCAAGACTCATTTCATACTTCCATCGCATGCCTGCAAGACTTTTTGCTCCCTCGAGTTCGATGCCCACGATGTGAACCGGAAGGATCCCCCCATCGTCTTCGAAGGCCAAGAAGAATGGGCGATCGATCGTGAGAAATAGTTGTTTGCCGTGATGATAGGTTTTATTCCAGTAACCCAGTGCCGAATGCTGCTTCCCTGCCCGAAGAATCAAAAGATCGCTGAAGGTATATCCCACCCAAAGCCTCTCCAAATCAAGTATGTTTTCACCTCCTTCTTCCAGCTCGAGAAGCAGCTCAGCCAAAAGATTTATTCTTGCGCCATACTCGGCTGTACTATAGAAGTCAAGATCTCCAATGGAAAAGGCCTGGTGCTCACGCTCTCGATTTTTTGAGGAATAATTTATGTCTCCAAAGACCCCTAGATTCACGCCGAATTGTGGCCTGATAGCCTCCGCAGTCTCCACAGATGTCGGGACTCCGTGATCTTCACCCTGTTGTCCTCTCTGCTCGAGTCTCTGTAATCTTTGGCGCATATCGTCTATCGCGTTTTGTTGAATGGCGATGAGGTTCGGTTGCGTTTCTACCTTTTCCTCGGGGTTGAAAAGCTCAGCGGCATTTGCCTGCATCACAGATGTTGTAAAAAAGAGGCTCATGCTCAGAAGAAGGGCCTGTGCCCCACCAGTTCGAATGCGAATCAGTGTGGATTTCGTGACAGTGCGCATCAGCGATCTCCCCAAAATTGCAAACCTAAAGGTCTGGTTATATTACAGTTGGACAGTAGACCTCATCATCGCAAGTGCTAAATAGAAGGCTAGCGTGAACACGCAAAGTCTGATGGAATTCTCCAGCTTGGGGATTATTCAACAAGTTTAAGTATATCAGGTTTTACAAATGTGACAATTTTGTGAGAATCCACTTCCGAGAAACGATAGAAGCTGCTTTTCTTATTGAAATCAAGTACCGTTTCACTTAGAATAACTAAGGCTTTTTACGTCTTCTTATGATGCGCCCATAGCTCAGCTGGATAGAGCGGCAGACTACGAATCTGTAGGTCGGGGGTTCAAATCCCTCTGGGCGCGCCAGAATTATCAATAGGTTTTAAGGCTGCGGCGCTTTTACTAGTTTTTAAATTTCCGGTTTTAGTCACGGTTAGAACCGGATTTTTGGAGTTATCCACAAGCTCAGGGGGTTTTGAAAAAGGCTGCTCTTATGATATGATTGATTACGTAGTGGGAGAGTTGACATGACGACTAGAGTGACAACTTCCAAGAAAAGACCCAGGGCGAGAAGGTCCTACAGGGTGACAAAGTACGCCATCATTCCGATCAAATCCGGGCGTAACGGGGCCTACATCCCATCCAAGCCCATAAAAACCCTCAGACCTATCCTTGACTCTGAAATTGCGTGATCAAGAATGCCATCGCCTGAATCCACCTTCTTTGTGGATACCAGCTTTCACATCTCTTACTGCTTTGAAAGGGAACGTCATGAAGAAGCCAGGAGCCTCATCCGGGCCATCCGCAACAGGTTTTCCAACCCAACCTTTGTAACCACCAACCTGATCTTTACAGAAACCCTAAACCTCATTCAGACCCGTGACTGGATTGCCAAGCAGTTGCGCTGGAGCACTGCCCGGCAGGTGGGAAAAGACATAATCACCTATAACGTGATCGGGATCATCACAGCGGAGATGTTTAGACTGGCCTGGGAGTTGTTTGAGCGGCAGGAGCAAAAGCACCGGTCATGGAGCTTTGTGGACTGCACCAGCTTTGTCTATATCCGGGAGATCCGAAAGAAACAGTATGGCCAGGATAGGCTCACGATCAAGAATGCCCTTGCTTTTGATTCGGACTTTGATGAAGCAGGTAGAGAGTTCGGCTTTCAGGTGTTCAGAGAATAAAACTCCCTCTCCTTTATTCAGCTTGCCTGGGATACTATCGCCTCATTGCTCACTGTGGCCTGGCTTTCTGAATGGGCAACCTCAACCAACCGTTGCACTGCCTCCTTGAGGTGACTGGGGCTCAGGTGACTATACCGAATGGTCATGGTGATGTCTTTATGCCCCATGAGCTCTTGAACCGTCCTGAGATCCACCCCAGCCATCACTAAGCGGCTCGCGAAAGTGTGTCTCAGCGTGTACCACACTACGTCTTGGATTTCTGCCTTCTCAAGCGCTGGAAGAAAGACCCGGTTGTAGAGATTGTGGGCATCCCTTCTGCCCTTTCCTCGCGGGTCCCATTCTGCTATCATGGCCTCATGCGTACTCTTTGTGTAACCCTTGGGCTTGCCCTCACAATGCCGATATTCTCAGAGGTACAACCCGCCAACGCCCAG
>DATECO010000102.1:0-5883 GCA_035286865.1 Nitrospiria bacterium
CGGCGTGACGATCATCTTATTGACCATCAGATAGAGGATCAACAACATCAGAGAAATCCCGAGTGGCCCGGCAATGAGCATCCTGGAGCGGAGGTGGCTGATTAGAGCCTCCTTGGGATCCATAGGGGCATACAGCCCGATAGCCGCCACGGTCTTGCCTTCTACGATTATGGGGACACTTAATTCAAGGATCTTTTTCCCTTCTCTAATCTCTTCGTGTGCGCGCGGCTTCCCGCTGAGTAAAACAGCCAGATCCCATCCATCGGGCACCTGCCCGATCTGAGTGGGATCGTTGCTGGCCAAGACAACTTGGCCTTGCTTTTGTGGCCCGTAGATGTTGATCCTTAGATACTGCGGACGATAGGTAACAAACTCGCCTATTAATTTCTGGAGTGCCTTTTGGTCTTGAATCGTCTCGATCGATGAAATGCCTGTTTGCAGTGCGGTTGCATCAAGAATGGCCTGCTCTACATAGGTTTGCCGCAGCGCCACATTGAGATCCTCGTTATAGAGGTACAATAAGGTCCCAATTCCGATACACGACGGAAATAGCAGATAGAAGACCAGCTTTCCCCTGAGACCAAGGCTTTGGATCTTAAACTTCACGGGTCTCCAGCAACTTTCTGAGGATGCAACACAAGGTCCACGGTGACCTTTTGTTCCCCGTCAATGATGACCGCCTTGGTGCCTGTGGCACGAAGAAATCCCTGCCAGGCCTTGATGACGTAGCTTCCTTTTGGCACACCCGAGAGGGTATACCTGCCGGTCCCATCCGTTACTGTAAAATACGGATTCTCCAGAACCAGGATAAAGGCACGCATGTAGGGATGGATATGGCAGAAGATCTCCACCTCCCCGGCGTTCACAAACTTCTGCCATTTTTCCGATCCCTCCCCATAGACCCCCAGTTCAAAGGGATTCGAGGGAGAAGCAGAAAAGGCGCTGTGGAAGACCGGATCACTGTTGGGAAAGTTCACGGTGGTCCCTTCCAGGATGGGGAGCACTGGGGGCTGAAAGGCGAGATTGAGATGGTTCATCTCTGGCCGTTTCATCGAAGGGTGAAAGATTCCTTCGACTCCTTCAAGATAGACCACTACATTGGAGGCCTTCGCCTGGCCCTCAATCGCGACCTTGCCAGTGATGGTCTCGCTGAGGGCGATCCCTTCTGAAAAGGCGATAAACCATGATAGGACCAAGAACATACCCAGACCTTGGGAAATCTCTCTTCTCAGTATTTCGACCCTCCTAAGGTTCATGGTAACAGGGGGGGAGCCATTAAGTTTAAATCACCCGTAAGGGCCTTCAAGAAGACGACCACATCTTTTTGTTCCTGATCCGTGAGATGGAGCGGAAATATTTCTTCTGACTTCGCAGGGTCTTCTCCTCCTCCGCGGTTGTAAAAATCCAGTACCTCTTCTAGGGTTTTAAAGACCCCATTGTGCATGTATGGAGCGGTCAGGGTAATATTCCTGAGGGTAGGGGTCTTAAAGGCCCTCCGATCCTGATCTTGCTTGGTCACCTGATATCGACCCAGGTCCTCCTTCATAGGACCCACCTGAGGCAGGCCAAGATTGTGAAATTTATTATCGATAAAATTGGGTCCATTATGGCAACGACTACAGGCCGCCTTACTTACGAAAAGGATTAATCCCCTTTTTTCCTGAGGGGTGAGCGCCGTCTTTTCGCCCATGGCATAGTGGTCAAAGGGCGAATTCTTGGCTATCACGGTCCGTTCAAAGGTAGCGATCGCTTTGACCAGATTGTCGAAATTAGGTTCTTCCCCAAAGACTGCCACGAAACGGGATCGATACCCTGGGATGGCAGAGATCTTTTTCATCAGTTCATCAGGTCGGGAATTCATCTCCTTGGGGTTTTGGATGGGGGCCTTGGCCTGCTCCTCCAGTGAACCGACCCTTCCATCCCAAAACTGGTACTCATTGTAGGCCACATTGAAAAGCGTGGGCGCATGACGAGCTAATTCCTTCTCATTCCCAAATCCCAGGGATCGGGGAATTCCATCTCCATACGCCAGGGCCGGGTTATGGCAGGTGGAACAAGCCCAATGATTATTTGCAGAAAGCCTGGGGTCAAAGAACAGCATCTTCCCCAGCTCAATCTTTGCAGTACTCATTGGGTTATTTTGTGGGATCGGGACAGGAGGAAGAGGACCGATCTTTCCTGGCAGGGCGGGCATCTGTTCGATCATCTGATCCAGCATGGCTTCGCTGATAAAAAGCCTCTCGCCGCTTGGCCCGGGTTCTTCCGATGAGGCTTGAAAGACCGAAATAAATGTGAGGATCATAACCCCGGCTGCCATCCATACCTTGCACGACCCCCTGGATTGGCCTTTGTATTGGCCATTACTCTGTCGTTCATCCTCCATAGTCAGCTCTCCAAAAAAAGAAGCCCATCCTTCGCCGAACATGGATGGGCTCTCTAGCCTTCACTTCGGCAATCCTTTAATCCCAAGGTTACTCGGGACAAGGACTTTGCTTCCCTGTCCTTTCGGACAAGGTCACCCTTATCGATGAAGGAATTCGATGCGTTAAGCTATTTTCTAATTAAATATTAACTGAGACTTGCGAATTGTCAAGGGCAGGACCGCCAGAAATGCCAGATTGTGATTGGCCAAGCAGGTTTTTTGACAGCCCTCCGAGGCTGCGTCAGGGATATCCTGACAAAAAAGATTTCACCCGACAGCCAAGATTATGATACAATTTCTCCATGATAGACGAAGCCCCAGATCTCAATGACATCGAACTTCCTCCCATCCAGGCTCCCAAAAAAGACGGCCCGCCGTGTCCCACCTGTGATGAGCCCACGATCAATATTGATGGCGAATATATCTGCTTTGATTGCAATGGCGGCATGTACGGCCCAGGCATGGGGTGAGCCTCTCCGACTGGGGAGGTCATTTTATCAGCCTCTCTGACCGGCTAATACTTGACTTTGACCTTGTATCCTCGGAGGGTCTGCCCCCGTCTTCAAAAAATCCTCAGCCTGCTCTTCACCATAGGCCATCAGTTCTTGGATGAAGGAGGAGCTGCGGTCCAGCTTTGATGCGTAATCCAAATCGCGAGACATTTCAATCCGCCGCACATTGATGAACTTATACTTGCTACCCACCAGAAGTTTCCGATTCACCAGTTCATTGATTTTTTCTATAAAATATATCTCCTGATTCAGCGAAAGGTTACCCGCAAGTTCATTACGCCGATCGTGGATCTCCGCCACGGTCTTTGGCTCCGCTTTTCGCCTATGCGGATCGATCTGTACTACCCAGATCTCGTCCGGATCGGCATCGGGAAGATCGCGTATGGGAGGGTTCTGCGAAAACAAGCCGTCCCAATACAAACCATTCCCCATCTGCACCGCCCTGAACAATGTTGGAACCGCCGCAGAAGCAAGAATCGCATCCGCAGTGACTTGAGCATTCTTGAAAACCTTAAATTCTCCCGAAAGAATATCAACCGCACCCACAATGAGCATCGGACTTGACGGTTGTACAAGCTTCTCTATTTTTTCAAATTCTACATGTTTTTCCAGCATGCGCTTCACTTCATCTTGTGCCCACGATGGGTAAAGATAAGGACTGATTTCCGGCATGACCACAGTGCTTCGCAACCCCGCGACCCACACCATCCAGTCGTTCAGAAGTATTTCCCCCATAGAGCTTGCAGAATTATCCTTCCAGAAAGAATCCAGTAGCTCGACACCCAAATCTCTTTCTCGCATTAATAAGCCATACCAGGCCAATAGAGCGCAGATGGCACCACCCGATGTGCCACTCAAGGCCACTATGCTATACTCTTTCTGTTTCAAAAATGTCTTCAGGACCCCTGCAGTAAAAGCGGTATGACTTCCGCCACCTTGACAAGCAATCGCAATTCGCCTGTTTTTATTGATTCCGGTCATCATATATCTCCTTCACTATACAAACACCCGGCGATCAAGGCTTCTATACTGGATCGCCTCAGAAACATCCTGGGAAAGGATCTTTTCGCGCCTGTCCAGATCCGCAATGGTCCGAGCGACCTTGAGGATCCGGTGGTAGGCGCGGGCCGAGAGACCCAGCTTGGTCATGGCCAGCTCAATGAGCCGCTTGGAGTCTTCACCAATCTCACAGTACTTCTTGATGAGCCTGGGCCGGAGCTGGGCATTACTATAGATGCCCTCTTTTTTGTACCGGTCAGACTGAAGGGAACGCGCAGTCGCCACCCGTTGCCGGAGGATGGAGGATTCCTCGCGCGGATGCTCTACACTGAGCTCTTTAAAAGGCACGGCCGGGACCTCAAGGTGGATATCGATCCGATCCAGAAGGGGACCCGACACCCTGGAGCGATACCTCTGAATCTGGGTGGGAGTGCAGAGGCACTGGCGTGTACGATCTGTGAAGAAACCACAGGGACAAGGATTCATTGCGGCTACCAGCATAAACTGCGCTGGGTAAGATAAGGAAATAGCGGCGCGGGCTATGGTCACTTCTCCTTCCTCAAGGGGTTGTCTCAGAACTTCCAGCACGTTCCGTCTAAACTCCGGTAATTCGTCCAAGAACAGAACCCCATTGTGGGCCAGGCTGACCTCCCCTGGCCTAGGCACCTGGCCACCCCCGATGAGACCCGCATCCGAGATGGTGTGATGCGGCGCCCGAAAGGGCCGGGCCACAAGCAGCGGTTGCCGCTCGGACAGTAACCCCATGACACTATGGATCTTCGTGGTCTCCAGGGCCTCCTCAAAATGTATGGGGGGCAGAATGCCTGGGAGTCTTTTCGCCAGCATCGTCTTGCCTGAGCCAGGTGGGCCGATCATCAGAACATTGTGGGCCCCGGCCGCTGCCACCTCCAGGGCCCGCTTTGCATGGTCCTGGCCTTTTACCTCGGCAAAATCCTCGACATACACCCCTGGCTGGCTAAAAAGCCCATCCAGGTTGACTGATGTCGGTTCGATCTTCAGCGCACCATTGAGGAACTCCACCACTTGAGGGAGGGTCTCCACCCCATAGACCATCAGATCCTGAACGACGGCCGCTTCAGTGGCATTCTCACTCGGCAGGATCAGACCCCCAAATCGCGCATCCCTGGCAGCCACTGCAATGGACAGGGCACCCTTGATGGGCTTGATCCGTCCATCCAGTGAAAGCTCACCCACCACAAGATAGCGCCTGAGGGCCTCTGCCTTGATCACTTCCTCGGCGGCCAGGATTCCAAGGGCCATGGGAAGATCAAATCCGGAACCCTCCTTCTTAATGTCGGCAGGGGCCAGGTTCACGGTGATCTTCCTGATCGGAAAGTTAAAACCAGTATTCTTGACCGCCGCCCTGACCCGCTCCTTGCTCTCCTTGACGGCCGCATCGGGGAGGCCCACTATGGCGAACATGGGCAGGCCCGGGGACATGTCTACTTCCACATCCACTCGATAGGCATCCAGACCGTACAACGTGCTGCTGGTGACCTTGGAAAGCATGATAGACCGTTAGATATAACCTATTGGCTTGAAACCTGGACGTTGAGAAGAGGTCAGATGCAAGGCGGAGCAAGGACCCGCACCGGAGCGTACTGGGTCGTACGTGAGGATGCGGGTTCGCAGCGACAACCTGCCTGCCGGCAGGCACGGCGCAGCTGATGGCCCCTTCTCAACGAACCAGGGAAAGCATGGGCGCGATCTTAGCATAAGTCACCCTACATTTCAAATTTTCTTCTTAAGGCGAGACCGTCTCAGAGGATCATGGATGATTGAAGATCCACTCAGCGGTTTGAGGTGTGAGGTCTGGGAATTCGTTTAAGCTCGCTGGGTCGCACCGCTGGCAAGTTTTTCCTGGGGAGCGGGGTGATCTGGGGTTGTTTCCTTTAGGAGGCGCAGTCCGTCCTCCAAGCCTAACTCGAT
>DATECO010000103.1:0-5524 GCA_035286865.1 Nitrospiria bacterium
GTAACGTATAACGAAGAACGGTTAACGTTATTATCTTCCACAGCACTTCTTATATTTTTTTCCGCTCCCGCAGAGACACGGGTCATTGCGGCCTACTTTTCTCATATCCCGATGAACGGTGCGATTTCCGTCCCCAGCATTACGATTCACGAGAACCTCAGGAGGTCTTGCCATCTGTCTCACCGCAACCGGCTCTTGTTTAACCGTCTGGATACGGAAGAGATGGGACACCACATCCGACGAGATGCGATCCATCATGGCCACAAACATATCAAATCCTTCTCGCTTATATTCAATGAGGGGATCCTTTTGGCCATAGCCCCGCAGGCCAATGCCCTCCTTGAGGTTATCCATTGACAGGAGGTGATCCTTCCAGTGTGTGTCGATTACCCTGAGCATCACCATCTTTTCGATCTGGCGCATCAGGGGTTCTCCAAACTCCTGCTCCTTTCGGTTGTAGACCTCCTGGACCCGATTAAAGAGCTCCTCCTTGAGTGCTTCAATGCCCAGATCCCGAAATTGCAGACTTTGCTCTTGAAGGTTAAGCGAAAAATGTCTGTTGAGGGCATCGCACAATCCCCCGATGTCCCACTCCTCCGAATACATCTCCTGGTTGCAGTACTGGGCCAATAGGCCATCCAGGATCTCCTGGATCATGCCCATGATCTCTTCCTTAAGGTTCTCGCCCCGGAGCACCTGTTTTCTCTGCTCATAGATCACTTCTCGCTGCTTGTTCATCACATCGTCATATTCCAACAGATGTTTTCGGATATCAAAGTGATGAGCCTCCACCTTTTTCTGGGCATTCTCTATCGCCCGCGTAACCATCCGGTGTTCGATCGGGATTCCTTCTTCCATCCCCAGTCGCCCCATCAGACCCGAGATCCGCTCAGAACCGAAGATCCGGAGCAGGTCATCCTCCAGAGATAGATAGAAGCGTGAGGATCCGGGATCACCCTGACGACCGGCACGGCCACGTAGCTGATTGTCAATGCGGCGGCTCTCATGCCGTTCAGTCCCGATAATATGGAGTCCTCCAGCGGCCAACACCTCTTTCTTTTCTGCCTCGGAATCCGCCTTAATCTTTTCATAGGCCTTTTTCCTCTCGTCCTCAGGCAGGTCGGGCTGTTGCTGGAGAAGCCTTTTGAACAGAAAATCCGGGTTTCCCCCCAACAGGATGTCCGTGCCACGGCCTGCCATATTGGTCGCAATCGTCACCGTTGTGACCCCTCCGGCCTGGGCGATAATTTCGGCCTCCTTTTCATGATATTTAGCATTGAGCACGGAATGCCGAATCCCTTGTTTCTTGAGGAGAGAACTGAGCCTTTCTGACTTCTCGATGGAAATGGTTCCCACCAGGACGGGCTGACCGCGTTTGTGGCACTCCACAATTTCTTCCACGATGGCCTTGAATTTTTCACCTTCGGTCCGGTAAACCACATCCGTGTAGTCCCCCCGGATCATTTTTTTATTTGGGGGAATCACCAGCACTTCCAGATTATAGATCTTGTTAAACTCTGCGGCCTCAGTGTCGGCCGTTCCGGTCATGCCGGCCAGTTTATCATACATGCGGAAATAATTCTGGAAGGTGATGGTAGCCAGGGTCTGATTCTCACGCGCAATCTTAACCGCTTCCTTAGCCTCAACCGCTTGATGAAGACCATCACTCCACCGACGGCCAGGCATTAGCCGACCGGTGAATTCGTCCACGATGATCACCTCACCGTCCTTGACCACATAGTCCACATCCCGCTTGTAGAGTACATGGGCCCGCAGTCCCTGTAGGGTGTGATGGACGAGCGTCATGTTGGAAAGGTCATAGAGATTCTCTACTCCCAGGAGCCTCTCCACCTTCGCATTGCCCTCTTCGGTCAGGGCCACGGTTCTTGTTTTCTCTTCCACGGTAAAGTCGACTCCCACCTTCAGATAAGGAATGATTTTATCAATCCGGTAATAGAGGTCGGTAGACTCTTCGGAGGGACCCGATATAATCAGGGGGGTTCTGGCCTCATCAATCAGGATGCTGTCCACCTCATCCACAATGGCAAAGTGAGGTTCCCGCTGTACACATTGACCGGGGTCCACCACCATGTTGTCTCGGAGAACATCAAAACCAAACTCATTGTTAGTTCCATAGGTGATATCAGCATGGTAGGCCTCCTGGCGAGAGACCGGCCGGAAATAGGCTAGGCGGGGGTCGGGGGATTGATAGAGTGGATCAAACAGGTAACTGGCATCATGTTGGATTACGCCCACGGTGAGGCCCAATCCATGATAGATGGGCCCCATCCACTGGGCATCCCGCTTCGCGAGATAGTCATTCACCGTAACCAGATGGGCCCCTTTCCCCTCGAGCGCATTTAGGTAAAGAGCCAGTGTAGCTACCAGGGTCTTACCCTCGCCGGTCTTCATTTCGGCAATCCTGCCCTCATGGAGCGCAATTCCGCCGATGAGCTGGACATCAAAATGGCGCATCCCGAGAAATCTTTTTCCCGCTTCGCGAACTAAGGCAAAAACCTCGGGCAGAAGCTCATTGATGGTCTCACCCTGTTCTAGTCTGCTCCGGAATTCCTGGGTCCTGCGGGCCAAGGCCGAGTCTGAGAGATCCGAGATGGCAGATTCATGGCTGTTAATCTTCTCCACCAAAGGCTGGATTCTCTTGAGCTCACGATCGTTTTTCGTCCCAAAAATCTTCCTTAAGACCACACCTACCATGCTATTTTACCTCGAGGACAATCACCAACTTATTATTATATCACAAGAAATTGCATCTCACCAAGCAATCCAAGATCAGGGAAAAGGAGGATGTCATTCTCCGACTCATTTGTGGGCAGGAAAAAAGATGCTTGTCCCTTCCTAAGCCTTTTTTCGGTTTCAGATAGGACACGCACGCGCTCTAAGCAGGCGAAGTTAGTTGAGAATATACTTCAAGGGATTTACCGGAATACTATTCATGACAACCTCATAGTGAAGGTGAGGACCTGTGGATAGTCCAGTGTTACCGACAAAGGCTATCACATCTCCCCGTTTGACCCTATGTCCCGGTTGAATATTAAATTTGGAAAGATGTCCGTATACGGTCTGAAGCCCATAGCCATGATTGATCCTGAGCAGCTTGCCGAGCCCATTGTGATAACCTACGTAGCTAACGATCCCCGCTGCTGGGGCCACAACGGGTGTTTCCATTCGGGTGGCAATATCTATTCCATTGTGCATCATCATGCCGCCGCTGAATGGTGAGACCCGGCTACCGAATCCGGACGTCAGCCAGCCTCGGACCGGCCAGACAGAGGGAGTCGAGGCCCACATGGACTGCTTGGTTTTCACCGCGTCAGTCAGCTCTTGGAAACTACCCTCCTGCTGCGCCGCCTCACTCTGAAGATATGAAAGATCATGCTCTATCCCTCGGAGCAATTCCTTTTGAACGTTGGATTCGGTCGGTCCGGCAGAGCTGAGCAGGTCCTCCAGCCCCGGTTCCTGGGAACCTCCCATCCCAAAAAGTTGGGGCCTTCCTTTTGGCAGACCTATATCTGTAATCACCCGTAGCTTTGCATCAAACTCCTTCAATCGGGCCATCTGTTTCTTGAGATCTCCAAGGGTATGCACAAAACTCTGGATCTGGACTTTTTGTGCCTTGGTCTCCTGGCGTAGAGACCTCAACTCCCACGCCTTGCCAATCATCAACGCATATTGGATCAAAAAGATCGAAATCAAAACCGTAAAGAGAAAAGTAGCACCCGCAACAACTTTCAGGGTCTTCTTTCGGATTAAGAATCGGTATGCTTTCGAGGTCGGATTCGGAAGAATCATGATGGTATAGGACTGGTTTTTGTTATCCATTTCCACCTTCTCCTTGCCCTAAAAATTAGGGCCGATGCTATCACACTGACTATCTAAAGTCAAGCCGCGAACATCTATTTTGTCAAGGCTAATCATCATTTGTGGATCGGTTCTCCCAATACCTCCAACAATGGACATTGTTCGCATAAGGGCTCACGACGGCAAACATCTTTGCCCAGCCTGACCATCAGGGCATGATATTCATTATAAAGCTTTGTGTCCCGGGGAAGGGTATTCATAAAAAAGTCCTGGAGTCCCTGATAGCTCACCTCATCTGCTACCAGGCCGTGCCTTGAGAGGATACGCCTCGTATAGGCATCTACGACAAACCACGGAAAGCCTCCCGCATATAGAAGGATGGAATCCGCGGTTTCCGGGCCGATCCCTTTTACTCTGAGAAGCTTTTGCCTCAAGAGATGGGGTTCTTCTCCTAACATACGGCGCAAATCTCCACTGTACTGTTGGTATAAAAAATTTATAAAGCTCTTTAGCCGTTCGGCCTTGAGGTTAAAGTATCCAGAAGGCCTCAAGAGGAGCGCCAGTTTTTCCGTAGACACCCCACGTAGGGACTCCGGGGTTAGACATCCGGCCGACCGCAGATTCTCAATGGCCTTCTCCACATTCGTCCAGGCTGTATTCTGTGTCAGGATGGCCCCAACCACAACCTCAAAGACACTCTCGGATGGCCACCAGTGTTGAGGGCCGAAGGTAGCATACAAGCTGTCAAATATCTTTGATAGCAGAGCCTGGCGACCCTTCGACTCGGCCCACGGGTCCCTGAAAGGTGCCACGGGCTCTGCCCGTGGAGCTCCACCTCCTTTTCTTCTGGCCGCTACCGCGGATTTGGGTTGGCGCGTTCTGCTTTTATTAGATATTGCCATTACACCAATCTCTGTTTAAAAGGCAAAAAATATACCAGAGTCCCCAGCAGGCTGTTGAAAAACTCCCCTGCTGTCATTCCCGAATGTTTAATCGGGAATCCAGCCCGCCTGTCCGGCAGGCAGGTTCCTGTGAAATCAACAAGTTCTAGATTCCCGCTTGCGCGGGAATGACAACCTGGCGTGCAAATATATGCTTTTTCAACATCCTGCTAGCATTCCTACATCTTAATAATAAATAGTCATCCCCGTACAAAAATGGTCACCTTGTACTCGTCACCTCATTGATCCATCGAAGGTAGTCCCCAGATCCTCTTATTATGGGCAGGGCTATAATCTCAGGTACGCTATAACTATGAAGTTGCTTCACCCGCCTCGAGATTTCTCCAAAAAGAGAGGTGCGGCTCTTACAGATTATCAGGACCTCCTTCTCATCACAGACCTTTCCTTGCCAGTAAAAAATGGACTGGATCTGCGAAACAATGTTGGCACAGGCCACTAGGTGCTCAGCCACCAGGCTATGGGCAATCTTCTGGGCCTCCTCCGTTGAAGGGGCCGTAATCAGAATGACTGCTTCTGAGAAATCTGGAACTTTCTTATTCCCTTTGCTTTTCTCTCTTTTCACTCTTCACCGTCTTGCGCTGAAAGCTCAAAGCTGAAAGCTGAAAGGCTTCTGCCACCTGCTGATCCCTTGAGTTTTCTGCTTCAAACTTTGAGCTTTGAGCTTTGAACTTCTTCCTACTCTCTGCTCACTGATCACTTATATACCGTTGGCGTGATAAAAATCAAGAGTTCTGTCTGAGTTT
>DATECO010000104.1:0-13577 GCA_035286865.1 Nitrospiria bacterium
TACTAGTGTGATAGGGTTTTGTCAAGTTTAGATCTTAAAAGGTGGGAATTGGCTGTGGGACTGGTATAACCGCCGGCCCTAAAATTTCAACGAGAATTGACATGTTTAAATCGATCTTTAGCGAACCGAAGCGACTCTGCTTCTTAGGTGCTTTTCAATTCCATTGGCCGCATCACGGCCTTCACGGATGGCCCAGACGATGAGGGAGGCACCGCGCTTCATATCGCCGCAGGCGAAAACCCCCTCCACGTTGGTCATGTAGTTTTCGTCTACAGCGACGTTGCCGCGAGGATCTAGCTTGACCCCGAGGTCAGTCAGTAGCCCTTCTTTGACCGGGCCGGTGAATCCCATCGCCAGTAGGACGAGGTCCACCCCAAGATCAAATTCCGTTCTCGGCATCTCCACAAATTTTTGAGGCCCGTTTTCATCTTTCTCCAGTGCGACCCGCACTGCATGGAGGTTTGTCACGTGCCCTCCTTTGCCAGAGAAACGCTTTGTGGACACACTCCACTCCCGCTTGCACCCTTCCTCATGGGCATGGGAGCTTCGGAGCTGCATTGGCCAGAGCGGCCATGGGGTGGATTCAGCGCGTATGGGCGGAGGTTGAGGTAAGAGTTCAAACTGATAGATGTCGACGGCGCCCTGGCGATGAACTGTGCCCAGACAGTCAGACCCGGTATCGCCGCCACCGATGATCACCACCCGCTTGCCTTTGGCCGTAATCCGCTCCGTTGGATCAATGGGATCCCCTGCATTCAGCTTATTTTGCTGTGTGAGGTAGTCCATCGCCAGGTGGATTCCATTGAGCTCGCGACCGGCCACAGGCAGATCCCGGGCCATCATTGCCCCTCCGGCAAGACAGATGGCGTCGAAATTCTGGCGAAGCTCCTCCGCTGTGATATCTTTGCCGACATGGACCTTGGTTTTAAACTCCACACCTTCTGAGCTCATCTGTTCCAGCCGGCGGTCAATCACCCATTTCTCCATTTTAAAGTCCGGGATCCCATACCTTAGCAGCCCTCCGATGCGATCGTCTTTCTCAAACACGGTGACTGAATGGCCTGCCCGGACAAGCTGCTGTGCAGCCGCGAGGCCGGCGGGGCCGGAGCCGACCACGGCCACTTTTTGTCCTGTCTGCCTTTCCGGAAGGATGGGGGTGACCCACCCCTCGTCAAAGCCACGATCGATGATGTTCCACTCAATGACCCGGATCGAGACCGGATCGTCGATGATCCCCAGGACACACGCCGACTCACAGGGCGCTGGGCAGAGGCGCCCCGTAAACTCTGGGAAATTATTCGTGGAGTGGAGCATCTTCAACGCATCTTTCCAGCGTCCCTGGTGCACGAGATCATTCCAGTCAGGGATCATATTCTCGACCGGGCAACCATAGTTGCTCTGACAAAACGGTATGCCACAATCCATACAGCGAGACCCTTGGGCCTTCAGGGTCTCCTCGGGGATGGGCTCATAAAATTCCTTCCAATCCTTGATTCGGTCCTGGACCGGGCGACGCTTGGGACCCTCCCGTTTGACTTTCAGGAATCCCTTGGGGTCAGCCATGAACCGCTGCCTCCTTTGATAACTGGTGCACCTTCTGGGCCTGTCGCTGAGCCAGGACTTTCTTGTACTCCACCGACATCACCCGGACAAACTTGGGGAGCATCATTTCCCATTGTCGGAGCACCTTCTTCGCCTTGGCACTTCCGGTGTATTGGGCGTGGCGCTCGATCATCCCTCGCAGGAGTGCCTTATCGGCTTTATCTCTTACCGGTTCCAATTCGACCATCGTCAGATTGCAGCGCCGCTCGAAGTTGCCGTCTTCGTTTAAAACGAAGGCCACACCGCCGCTCATCCCAGCTGCGAAGTTACGCCCTGTCTTGCCCAGGACGACGATAATACCGCCGGTCATGTACTCGCAGCCGTGGTCACCCAGCCCCTCGATGACGGCATGGACCCCAGAGTTTCGGACTGCAAACCGCTCACCGGCCATACCATAGAAGTACGCCTCTCCCGCGATGGCACCGTATAAGGCCACGTTTCCGATGATGATCGTCTCTTCCGGAACGAAGTTGGAACCTTTTGGTGGGAAGACAACGATCCGGCCACCGGACATCCCCTTCCCCAGATAGTCATTGCTCTCTCCCTCGAGCGTCAGAGAGACACCATTTGCCAGCCAGGCCCCAAAACTCTGTCCCGCGGTGCCGGTGAACTTAAAATGAATGGTGTCCGGGGGAAGGCCTTCCAGGCCATACCGTTTCGCGATTTCACCCGAAAGCATTCCCCCTACCGTCCGATGGATGTTTCGAATGGGGAGGTTAGCCTCCACTCGCTGCTTGGACTCCAGCGCTGGCCTTGCCAGCTCGATCAGATGGTAATCCAAGGCGCCCTGCAGGGCATGATCCTGCTGCTCGACACAATAGGTTGGCGTATCGGGCGGCACGGCCGGCTTTTTAAGAATGCTGCTAAGATCGAGGCCGCGTGCCTTCCAGTGGTCAATCGCCTTCTTGGCCCGGATCTTGTCCACACGTCCGATCATCTCGTTAAATTTTCTGAAGCCCAGTTGGGCCATGAGCTCGCGCACCTCTTCGGCGACAAAGAAGAAGTAGTTTACAACATGCTCAGGCTGGCCGTTGAACTTCTTTCGGAGGGCTGGGTCATGTGTTGCAATCCCCACCGGGCAGGTGTTTAAGTGACACTTGCGCATCATGATACAGCCTTCGACGATCAGCGGTGCGGTCGAGAAACCGAATTCCTCGGCACCAAGAAGCGCCGCGATGACCACGTCCCGACCAGTTTTCAGTTGCCCATCCGTCTCGATCCGAGCGCGACCCCGCAGGTTGTTTAAGACCAGCGTCTGCTGGGTCTCGGCCAGACCCAATTCCCACGGGATCCCGGCATACTTGATGGAAGAGAGCGGAGAAGCGCCGGTTCCGCCGGAATCGCCGCTGATCAGGATCTTGTCAGCGCGGGCCTTGGCCACTCCGGCCGCGACGGTGCCGACTCCCACCTCGGCCACGAGTTTGACCGAAATGGCCGCATCGGGATTGATATTCTTTAGGTCATAGATCAACTGAGCGAGGTCCTCGATCGAGTAGATGTCGTGGTGAGGAGGCGGAGAGATTAATTGGACCCCAGGTGTCGCATACCGGAGTCGGGCAATGGTTTCGTCCACCTTGTGGCCTGGGAGTTGTCCACCCTCGCCAGGCTTGGAGCCCTGTGCCATCTTGATTTGGAGTTCTTTTGCATTCACAAGATAATGGGTCGTGACGCCAAAGCGTGCCGAGGCCACTTGCTTGATCGCGCTGTTCTTGGAGTCACCATTGGGCAGAGGGTCGAAGCGTCCTGGATCCTCACCGCCCTCACCTGTGTTGCTCTTGCCGCCGATCCGGTTCATCGCGACCGCCAAGGTCTCGTGGGCTTCTTTGCTGAGGGCACCGAACGACATCGCCCCGGTGTTGAACCGCTTAACGATCTCGGAGGCCGACTCTACTTCTTCGATCGGGATGGGTTTGGGTAAAGTCTTAAGTTCAAGCAGTCCTCGCAGGTTGGAGTGGGTCTTGCTCTCGTCGTTGACGATTTGGCTGAATTCTTTGAAGGTAGCGTAGCTATTGCTTTGGGTAGCATGTTGGAGTTTAAAGATGGTCTCGGGATTCCAGTTGTGGTGTTCACCCTGGATCCGGTAGTGATACTCGCCACCAAACTCGAGCTGGCGCAACGGACCAGTGTTGTAAGCAATCGAGTGCCGCCGAAGGGCCTCTTCGGCTAACTCTTCAATGCCTATTCCCTCAATCCGGGATGGGGTCCCTGTGAAGTATCGGTCCACGAGCTCGGAATTTAGGCCGATGGCCTCGAAAATCTGGGCACCGCAGTAGCTCTGAACCGTGGAGATTCCCATCTTCGAAAAAATCTTTAAAAGTCCCTTATTAATGGCCTTGATGTACTTGGTTTCTGCTGTCGTCTCGTCTATCCCCTGGGGCAGGTAACCATCGCGTACCATGTCGGTGAGCGTCTCGAAGGCAAGATAAGGGTTGATCGAGCCGGCACCGTAGCCGATGAGGCAGGCAAAGTGATGGACATCACGTGGTTCACCGGATTCTACAATCAAACCGACTTCGGTGCGGGTGCATTCCCGGATGAGATGATGGTGTAACGCCGAAATTCCCAGCAAGCTTGGGATCGGGGCCCATTCTGCCTTTACACCACGATCACTCAAAATGATAAATTTATAGCCGGCCTTGATCGCTTCCGAGGCCTGACGGCACAGTTCTTCTACGGCAGCGGCGAGCCCCTTTGGCCCCTTTGAAACCGGGAACAGAATGGGCAAGGTCTTGGTTTTGAAATGGCCGTCCGCAATGGTCCGGATTTTTTCCAAATCGGCATTGGTCAGAATCGGCTGTGGGACCTTGATTCGGCGACAGGATTCCGGCGTTTCACCGAGTAGATTTGCCTTTGGCCCAATGCTGGTCACGAGCGACATCACCACTTGCTCTCGGATCGAATCTATCGGTGGGTTGGTCACCTGCGCGAAGAGCTGTTTGAAGTATTTAAAAAGAGATTGTGGCCGGTCTGAAAGTACCGCGAGCGGTGTGTCGGTCCCCATCGAGCCAACTGCCTCCTCCCCCGTCACGGCCATCGGGGTCATCAGCAGCTTGAGCTCTTCGATGGTATAGCCAAAGGCCTGCTGACGATGTCGGAGAGTGGCATGGTCTGGCTGGAGCACATTGAGCGGCTCGGGCAGGTCTTCGATATTGATCCGATTGGCTGCAACCCATTGGCGGTAGGGCTTGCGCGAAGCGATATTGGCCTTGATTTCTTCATCCCCGATGATGCGTCCTTGAACAGTATCCACCAAGAACATCTTGCCCGGCTGGAGGCGACCCTTGGTCAGAACCTCCTCGGGCTTGACGGGCAATACACCCGCCTCGGAGGCCATGACGGCAAAGTCGTTGTGGGTGACGAGGTATCGGCAGGGGCGCAGGCCATTTCGATCCAATGTCGCGCCGATCAATTTTCCATCCGTGAACAACATCGCCGCCGGCCCATCCCAAGGCTCCATCATTGCAGCGTGATATTCATAAAAACCGCGTCGGTCTAGGTCCATATCCGGATTGCCGGCCCAGGCCTCGGGAATCATCATCATCATCGCATGGGGGAGTGAGCGTCCCCCCATCACAAGAGATTCCAGCGCATTATCAAAACAGGCAGAATCGCTCTGATCCTCGTAGATAATCGGGTAGAGTTTTTTGATGTCTTCCCCAAACAGCTCGGATAAGAGGCGACCCTGCCTTGCGCGCATCCAGTTGATGTTTCCTTTCAAGGTGTTGATCTCGCCGTTGTGGCAGATGTAGCGGTACGGATGCGCTCGTGCCCAGGTTGGGAATGTGTTGGTGGAAAAACGGGAATGGATCATGGCCAATGCGCTCACGACCATCGAATCAGAGAGATCCGGGTAGAAAAGTGGAATCTGGCTTGGCAGCAGGAGCCCTTTATAGACGATCGTATTGGACGACAGACTGGAGATATAGAATGAAGCCCGATCCGGTATGGCCGACTCCCGGATTGCGTTTTCGATCTGCTTTCGAATGACGTAGAGCTTCCGTTCGAACTGGGCCTCATTTAAGATGTCCCGGGCGAGAAAGATCTGGCGGATGTGAGGTTGGCTTGTACGAGCCAGTTCTCCCAGATGGGCATTTTTAGCCGGTACATCGCGCCAGCCTAAGAACCTCTGCCCCTCTTCTCGGATAATCCTCTCCATGACCATTTCACATTGACGGCGCTGGGAAGGATCCATGGGGAGAAAGCACATCCCCACCCCGTATTCGCCCGCCCCTGGCAGCAGGATGCCAATATCAGCACAGACCTGTTTGAAGAACTCATGTGGAATTTGGATGAGGATTCCGGCCCCGTCCCCTGTGCAGGGATCACAGCCCACCGCGCCCCGATGCGCCATATTTTCAAGGACCTGAAGCCCTTTTTTGATAATCTCGTGAGATTTATTGCCTTTGACATTAACCACAAACCCGATCCCACAGGCGTCTTTCTCAAATCGGGGATCGTACAGGCCTTGCCTTGAAGGCAACCCAGCACGACCCTTCGACTCGGCCGACGGCCTCTGGCCGTGGGCCTCGCTCAGGCCTTCGGCTCTGAGGCTCAGTCTCGGACTAAGAGGATCCATGGGAACTTGGGACTCCTTTCTCTTCGAAGAAATCTTCGCTCATCTCTTTATCCCGGAAGACATCACGGAGCATGGCATACTTCTCGCCAAATCTCCTAATCAGATCCTTTTCGAATCGCTTGATGATCTTTGTGATATAGACATCATGCTTCACATAATCCTCGGCAAGCGTGGCAAACCCTTTGTTTCGGCTCCAGGCCCCTTCGGTCGAACCTTCATGGCTGATATTGCCCATGAGGACTTGGTGAGAGTCTACCACCAGGACAAATCCCCGGCCTCCCTGTTCGGCGTAGAGGGTATCCTCGATCGGGTGGTGATAGACTTGACCCACCCATTTTTTTGGAAAACCGAAGTGCACCAGTGCGATCTTGACACCCCGTTCCTCAGCCCTCCGAAGGCCCCCCTCCAGCTTTTCAAGCTCCTCAGACCATAAAGAGATCAGGATGATCGAATAGGCCGCGTCGATCATCCGGCTGGCCTTATTGATGAGGTGATCATAGTCCGAGATGTTCCAAATATAGCCGAATTCCTGGTCACGGCCCAATTTGAGAAAATCCCGTTTCAGAGAATCCACCAGACCCTTCATTGTGCCGAGGTACTGGTTTAAGACCTCTTCGGGATTCATGGGAATGTAGCGCTTCGTCTTAGCATTATCCTCATTTAGAGGATAGATAATACGCTTCTCCAGAAGTTTGGCGAGGACTTCGTAAATTTTGGAGGTGGGAACTCCGGAGGACTTGGCGATCTCGTAAGCTGTAGAGGGATGATCCTTGGTCAAGGCAATGTAGGCCTTCGCCTCATACCCTGAAAACCCGAGTTCTGAGAGTTTTGAGATAACACTCTTCATAGGCCTGCCACAAAAAACCCAAAAATCTTGGCAGATAACTACTACAGTAGTTAGTAACATAAAAAGTCCGATCTTGTCAAGTAAAATTTAAAGTTTAGGATCAGATTTTGGAGGAAGAATACAGAGAATTAATGAGAAAACCTGGAGGGGAAATCGGAAAATATTTACTATCGGAGTCGATTCGGCCAAGCTTGTTTCTTGCTTAAACAAAGCTGAAATCTTCTGCAGCAGTCCATGATTAAGGACCTCTTTCTTATCGAAGTAATTTGTGCTGTACGCAGGCCTTTCTGTGGATGGCTTGATACTTGCATGATTTGATATTTCGGTGGGGTAGAGAGATCTAACGGTACCTGTTGCATGAGCGTCTCCGGCCAATAAATCGGGGCGGGTCCAGCAGCGAAGAGGGAGGGAAGTAAAATGCGAAAGATTGCGGTGGCTGTAAATGACGATTGTACAATTGCTGAATATATCGATAATCCCCCATCGATCGTGGTGTATGAGGTGAATGAAACGGAGGTGCTGTCCAGGACCATACGATATTTTCAAACGGATATCTTTGAAGTGCTGGGTGATTGTGATACGGTCGTGGGCAAGAAATGCAGCGACGCCCTCAAAGATCAACTCTCTTCAAAAGGATTGACCCCGGTTCTTGTAGAGGAAGAATCAGCAGACAGCGCGGTGGGACGGCTCATCAAGATCAAAAGGGATATGCAAGGTACGATAGATCAGACCTGCCGTCACTAATTACCTGCCTTGAGAAGACCCATCAATTCAGTTAGGTTCATTAATTCCGCTATGGCTCTTAGATCTCTTTGGCGAAAGTAACGGATCCAGCGGAATAAGTGGACCTAACGCACGATCCCACCTTACTGCTGGATGAGATTGATGATGATCCCCAGCAGGCTCACAATAAGTAAGATCAGCCCAATCGAGAGTTCAAGTCGGCTTTTAGAGACTGTCTGCTTGATTTTTGTGCTATCCATTTCCATTTTTGATTCTCGGACCTAAGTATAGCATTGGACCTTGACTTGTCAATGGTATGATCCGCGCATCTGGGGCCCTAATGCAGGGTCACGTCATAGTTTAGAGTAATGCATTGAAACACCCAACTATTTAAGCATTACATCGGTTTGGAGTGATTGTCATTCCCATGAAAATGGGAATCCAGTATTTTCAATGATTCTGGATTCCCGCTTGCGCGGGAATGACGCGATTGGCAGTGACTTTGACGTGGCCCTGGAAAAGTGTTTGACTTTATGGGATTTAGTTATTAAACTATGGCTTTATGCTGTATTATTAAGGGTGAGCGATTACGATGGACAATGTTATGGATAATGGTCGAAAGCACTCATTCTCGGAGGAAGAGCTTTTGGCCTGTATCAATAAAGGTCCCATCCCAAGGCATGTGGCCATCATTATGGACGGCAATGGACGATGGGCTGAGCAGCGCTGTCTCCCCAGGGTGGCCGGGCATCGGGAAGGCATTCACTCTGTCCGAGAGGTTCTCACTCTCTGCTGTGAACTGAAAGTGGGGTTTTTGACCATATATGCCTTCTCACTTGAAAATTGGCGACGTCCACAAGATGAGATCGATGAGTTGATGACGCTGCTTGAAGTTTACCTCAGGAAGGAAGTCAAGACACTCATGAAGCATCAGATCCGATTTCGGACGATCGGTCGGACTGATCAGTTACCCAAATCTGTCACTCGCTTGATTAAGAGAGTGGAACAAGAAACAGCACAGAATCGGGGACTGGTCTTGACGACTGCGCTTTCCTATGGGGGACGTGCAGAGATTGTGGACGCAGTGGCCCGGATCGTCCAGGAGGCGGAGGCAGGCCAGATGAGTGCTGAAAAGATCGATGAAGGACTATTTTCTCGTTATTTATACACGACAGATCTTCCTGATCCGGACCTCATGATCCGCACCAGCGGGGAAACACGGATCAGCAATTTCCTACTCTGGCAGCTCGCCTATACGGAACTCTATTTCACCAAAACCCTCTGGCCGGATTTTCGCAGAAGAGATTTCTTATCGGCCCTCTATGATTACCAACAGCGCGAAAGGCGCTTTGGTCTAGTGCCGGAGCAGATTCGGCGGGGGGAGGGGTGAAGGGTCATCCGGGAAGGGTCATCACTGCGGTGGTGCTTCTTCCCATTTTCTATGTGGTGGTCCGATATCTGCCTTCATACTGTTTTTTTTTGCTGGTGACGGGGGGAATATTGATTGGGCAGTACGAATTCTATCGTTTTCATTATCCTCAGGATCATCTCACAAGAATTGTCACGGGAATGGCGCTTGGTTTCCTGCTGGTCTTAAGTTTTTACCTGGGGTTTTCCCCTCCGACACAGACCTTCCCAGTCGCCATCTTGACCTTGATTGCAATCAGTGCCATGCTCTTTTCGCTCTTCACGGTGAGGGAGATCAAAGGCGCCCTGATCGATTCAGCGGTGTTGTTCTTTGGCGTGTTCTATGTGAGCTTTCTGCTTTCCCACCTCTTGCTTTTGCGGGGGCTGCAGGAGGGTGAATTTCTCATCCTCTTCATCTTCGGTATTACCTGGCTGGGGGATGCCGGGGCGTATTATGTGGGGAGTCTGATGGGCCGCCATTCCCTTGCCCCCCGAATCAGCCCTAAAAAAACAATCGAGGGTGCTGTGGGCGGACTGGTCTTGAGTGTCATGGGCAGCCTGGCTGCAAAGTTTTGGTTCCTACCCACGTTAACGGTGGCAGATTCTCTGCGTTTAGGCCTCCTTTTAGGGGTCGTGGGGCAACTGGGGGACCTGGTGGAGTCTTTGTGGAAGCGCAGTGCAGGGGTTAAGGACTCCAGCTCGCTTTTTGCGGCCCATGGAGGATTATTGGACAAAGTGGACAGCTTGATTTTTACCGCTCCTGTGTTTTATTACTACCTCATCCTGGTGAAGGGATAAGATCAAGGGAAGACCTGGTAGAGGAGTCATCCATGAAGAAATTGATCATCTTTGGATCTACGGGTTCGATCGGGACCAACACACTCAACATTGTGTCCCAGTTTCCCGAATGCTTTCAGGTTGTGGGTTTGACAGCGGGTTGGAACGGTGATAAGCTGGAGCAGCAAATGCGTGAGTTTCGGCCACGGATCGTTTCCCTGGCCACTGAACAGGCCGCTACCGATTTGAGGAGGCGCTGCCGCGATCTTAAGACTGAAATCCTGTGGGGCCTGGAAGGCGCCATCGCCGTGGCCACACACCCGGAAGCGGACCTGGCGGTCTCGGGGATTGTGGGTGCTGCAGGGCTGGTCCCGACGCTTTCTGCCATCAAAGCGGGCAAAGATGTTGCCCTGGCAAATAAAGAAACCATGGTCATGGCCGGAGAAATGATCCGGCAGGAGGCCATTCTCCATGGGGTCAGAATTCTGCCAGTGGATAGCGAGCACAGCGCCATTTTCCAGGCCCTGGCTGGGCACCGCCGGGAAGATGTGAGGCGTATCATTCTGACGGCCTCGGGGGGGCCTTTTTTGGACACCCCACTCAGCAAGCGCAGGAAGGTCACCCCGCGGGAAGCAGTGCGGCACCCCAACTGGAACATGGGAGCCAAGATCTCGGTGGATTCCGCGACCCTGATGAATAAAGGGTTGGAAGTGATTGAGGCGCGCTGGCTTTTTGACTTTCCCCCGGAGAGAATTGATATTCTCATCCACCGGCAGAGCATCATCCATTCCATGGTGGAATATGTGGATGGCTCGGTGATGGCGCAGATGGGCATCCCCGATATGCGGGGTCCCATTGCCTATGCGCTGAACTATCCCGAGAGGTTACCCTTGAACCTAAAACCGCTGGACTTGGTCGAAGTCGGCGCACTGACCTTTATGAGGCCTAACCCCAGACAGTTTCCCTGTCTGGGAATGGCCTATCAGGCTCTTCGGATTGGCGGGACGATGCCATGCGTGCTGAATGCGGCGAACGAGGAAGCGGTCTCGGCCTTCTTAAAGGAACAGATTGGTTTCCTGGAAATCCCGAAGGTGATCCAAAAAACGGTTGAGACCCATGATCCTCAAAAGGTGACCTGCCTGGAAGATGTGATCAATGCTGACGGATGGGCACGCGAAAAGGCCAGGCAATATGTCAAGAGCCGTACCACACAGGTCAGCTAAAGGAGTCGATCAATAAATGATAGTGACTATTTTATCTTTTGTCCTTGTTCTGGGTGTCTTGATCTTTATCCATGAGTTGGGCCATTTCCTCGTGGCCAGAAAGGTAGGGGTCAGGGTCCTAACCTTCTCAATTGGGTTTGGTCCCAAACTTCTAAAGAGGACCATGGGTGATACAGAATATGCCCTCTCGGCATTCCCTCTGGGGGGATATGTCCGGTTGTTGGGGGACGACCCCAAAGAGGTGGTGGATCAAGCGGAGGTACACCGTTCATTTCTGAATCAATCTGTATCCAAAAAAATGGCGATCGTGTTTGCGGGTCCTCTCTTTAATATGCTGCTGGCCCTCATCATCTTTGTGGGCATCTATATGTTCGGAGTGCAGGTGCTGACGGCTGAGGTAGGAGAGGTCCAGGAAGGTTCTCCAGCCCAGCAGGCGGGGCTACTTACCGGGGATGTGGTCGTGGAGATCGATGGACAGAAGGTGACCCAATGGGAGAACATTCGTGATCTATTACAGGCCTCTGGCGGCCGAGAGATCACCGTGGTGCTAAATCGCGGTAGGGAAACTCTGGAGCTCAGGGTATTGCCCGTGGAGAAGGAGGACAAGAATATCTTTGGAGAGCCCCAGATGTCCTGGAAGATCGGTATCGGTCCGAAAGGAACGTTCATAACCAAGCGTTATGATCCGCTGAGCGCAGTGTATATGGGGACCCAAAAGACCTGGGAGATCACCGAGCTGACCGTGGTTGGGATCGTCAAGCTCATCCAGGGTAAGCTGCCTGCCAAGACGATCGGTGGACCCATTATGATTGCTCAGATGGCCGGGCAACAGGCGGCAGCAGGGTTGCTCAGTGTGGTGATATTCATTGCGATTCTAAGCATCAATCTTGGGGTCATCAATCTCCTGCCGATACCCATCTTGGATGGCGGGCACCTGGTTTTCTTCGCAATTGAAGGGATCATGGGCAGGCCGATCAGTATGCGTAAGCGTGAGGTGGCTCAGCAGATTGGACTCTTTATTCTGATCTCGCTCATGCTCTTCGCGATCTATAACGATGTGGATCGGATCATCACGGGCCCGAAGGAATAAAGGGAGGGTCTAAACTTCTATGAAGATAGAGAGAAGGAAAACGCGGCAGATCAGTGTGGGGGGAGTGAAGGTCGGCGGAGATGCCCCCGTGGTGGTGCAGTCTATGACCACCACGGATACATCCGATATCGATACCACCGTGGCCCAGATCCATGAACTTGAGAAGGTGGGCTGTGAGATCGTGCGAGTGGCGGTTCCTGAGCAGAAATCCGCAGAGGCTCTGGCCAAGATCAAATCTCAGATCCATCTCCCGATGGTGGCCGATATCCATTTTGACTACAAGCTCGCGTTGCGGGCGATCGAACAGGGCGTGGATGGGCTTCGGATCAATCCCGGGAATATCGGGGGCAAGGACCGGGTCGAGCGGGTGGTCAAGGCTGCCAAGGAACGGGGTATCCCCATGCGGATTGGAGTCAATTCAGGGTCCCTGGAACGTGATCTGCTGGAACGGTACGGTTATCCCACCGCCGAGGCTATGGTCGAGTCGGCACTGCGCCATATCCGTATTCTGGAAGACCTGGATTTTTATGATATGAAGATTTCACTAAAGGCCTCGCATGTCGGTCTGGCCGTAGAGGCCTATCGTCTTTTTTCTCAGAAGTCGGATTATCCGCTCCACCTGGGCATTACAGAGGCTGGCACCTCCTTTACCGGTTCTATTAAATCGGCTGTGGGTCTGGGGATAATCTTGTCTGAGGGAATCGGGGACACCATCCGGGTGTCTTTGGCGGCCGACCCGGTGGAGGAGGTCAAGGTAGGCTTTGAGATTCTGAAATCCCTTGAGCTTCGGCATCGGGGGGTCAACGTGATTGCCTGCCCCACCTGTGGCCGTTTGGAGATTGACGTGATCCGGTTGGCCAATGAGGTGGAAAAAAGGTTGGCCCATATCAAACAGCCCCTCAATATCTCAATCCTCGGTTGTGTGGTCAACGGGATCGGCGAGGGTAAGGAGGCAGACATCGGGATCGCGGGCGGACGCGGGGTGGGTCTGCTCTTCAGGCACGGCGAGATTATCAGAAAGGTGCCCGAGGATCAGATTCTTGATGTCTTATTGACGGAAGTGGACGCCATTGTGAAGGAGAAAGAGAACGGTGACCAGCCGCCCATGGCCGCTGACCAGCAGCCAGTAGCCCGAAAAAACTCATCACTGATCATGCCCACATAACGGAGCCTTCGGCTCTGCCAATAACAAAGATAATCCATGCGTTATTCCCATCTATTAATTCCCACCCTCCGAGATGATCCCGGTGAGGCGGATGTTGTCAGCCATCGCCTCATGGTTCGGGCCGGGATGATCCGAAAGCTCGCCTCGGGGATTTATACCTATCTTCC
>DATECO010000105.1:0-3998 GCA_035286865.1 Nitrospiria bacterium
TTAGGTCTGTTAGGTCCGTTAGGTCCGTTAGGTCCGTTAGGTCCGCAACGAACTAAACAGACAGAACGGACACAACGGACACAACCGACTAAACGATTTATCCAAATATTAGTTCACCTGTACAAACTTCCCATTTTTGACCTGTATGACGAAAAGACGTTTCTCCGCTTGGCCGGAGGGGTGAAAAGTAGTAATCCCGGATGCCCCGTGGAACTCCCTGACCTGGGTGAGATAGTCCCTGATTTGATCACGGCGGGTCGCGCCGCCTTTGAGGGCCAACAGGATCATCTGGACACAATCATAGGCCTGGGCTGCAAAGAGATCGGGGGATTCCTGATACTTAGCCCGATAACGGCTGACAAAATTCCTCACAATGGGGTCGGTACTCCCCTCAAAAAAGCGGTCCACCAGAATGGCCCCTTCCACAAAACGATTCCCCGCTGAGAAAAATTCCGATGATTTTGAACCATCGGTCAACAGCAATACCCTGTCCTTGATATCATGGAAAGCGAGCTGGGCTGCGAGGAGACCGGTTTTTAAGGCATCTCCTGGGAGAAATACAGCATCAAAGCCAGGAATGTACACTGATTTCTGACCCGGACCGGGTTTGCTTGGAGGGACCAAGGCCCCATAACGGGCCAGATCCAATTGGATCACGCGCCTAATTTCACCCCCAAAATCGGTGCCATCGGGTGGATAAGCCTCGGCAACGATGATTTCTCCGCCCAGCCGGTTGACCTCCTCCGAAAAAATCTTCATCATCTCCAAACCATATGAATCCTTAGGGTATAAAATCATAAATCGCTTGAGACCGGCCTTGAGCATCGCGTACTCCGCCAGGGTCTTACCCAGAAACTCATGCGTCACAGCATTTCGAAAGGTATAGGCGTTGTCCTGTGCGATCCTGTTGGCTGTAGCTGTCGGGCTCATGAGAGGGATTTGATATTTTTCAGCGAGAGGCGCCACTATCTCCACATCCTTGCTCAAGAGAGGACCCACGATCACAATCGACTCATACTCCCTGACCAGTTGCTCCAGCGATGTTTTCAGTCTGACAGGCTGCTCTTCAAAGTCCCGGATGACCAGTCCCACATATTTATCGGGAAATTTCCCCTGAACATCCTCCATGGCCAGTTGAATCCCCTTCATGACGCTCTCGGCGTATGGGGCCTGCCGGCCCGTCAAGGGCAGGAGTACACCGATATGAAACTGGTAAGCCTTTAGATGATCTGTAATAGCCGACTGGAGTTCCCTGGCTCGTTGGCTGGATCCCTGCTTGGGGAAATGAACCAGAAATTCGTTGAGATGCCGTTCGGCGCGAAAAAGGTCCCCCTGTCCATACTCTCCTTCGCTTAACCGCAGCAGGGCCTCATCTCCCGGAAAGGATTCCGGATATTTCTCAAAGAGAAGGCTCAGTTGTCGATCACTCAGGTGTTGTTCTACCACCTGTCTAATCTTTTCCTCCACAGCAATCCGCTCGTCCCGGTCCTTCACGGATTGACGCTGTTTCAAAAGGGTCTCAATCGATGACATCCCGTCCCGATTGGTGAGATACAGGTCTGCAATCTGTGCATAAAGGTCCTGCCGGGTCCGGGGATCCCGATTCAGGGCCGCCTCCTGCTCCAGGACAGGGATCGCCTCCTCGATCATCCCAAGCTGAAGGTACACCCTGCCCAGCAGCAGGCGGGCCTCCCCTGCAAAAGCGACCGACGGAAATCCCTCTGCCACAGTTTTGAGGGGGTCCACGGCTTCAGTGTATTTCTTTAACTGGACATAGGCCTGGCCCAGCAGATAATAGGCCTCAGGGACCATGTGGCTTTTTGGATAATTGGCGAGGAATTCTTGAATAGCGCTGACAGCACGATCATAGGCCCCTTCATTATAATACTGCTTCGCACCAAAATAGGCCTTCCGGTCCATCGGTGGGCTGACCGATTCATTTGCAGGAGTCACAAGGTTTGGAGTCAGCGTGATGATCAATAGACACAAGATGGAAGGCCACAATACTATTGGAAATTTCATGGGCATCTTTATCAAACTAAACTATAAAGAATGGCAGGGGTCTTGTCAAGGAGAATGGGTTGTGATACAGTCCTTGTCTTGAAAATGCAGGTGGTGATCCAAAAATTCCTGGGTTATCTGATCGTCGAAAAGGGACTTTCCAAAAATACCCTGGCCGCGTATGGACGTGACCTCAGTCGATGCCTCAGCTATCTTCAGGCCTCAACCCCTCACCAAATTACCCGCAAGGACCTCTTGGCCTTTTTGGGAAGCCTTAAGGGAATTGGCCTCTCCTCACGTTCCATTTCCCGGACGATCAGCTCGTTACGCTCATTTTTCCGCTTTCTCCTGCTGGAAGGGATCATCCAGGAGGATCCCACCGATTCGATCGAATCCCCTCGGGGATGGTTCAAGATTCCCAAGGTCCTGAATCAGAGAGAGGTCGAAGCGCTGCTCAATCTCCCAAAAGGCAATGACCCGCTTGGAATCCGTGATGACGCCATGATCGAGCTTCTGTATGCAACGGGCTTGCGGGTCTCCGAACTGATCTCCCTGAATATGGATTCCATCAATTTTCAGACCGGTTTTTTAGTCACCATGGGGAAAGGGTCCAAGGAAAGGATCGTCCCAATCGGGGATATCAGTCTTAAAAAGATCAAGGACTATCTCGAACAGGCAAGACCGCAGATTCTGAGAGGAAGACCCTGCCCCACCCTCTTTATCAACCGATCAGGAAATAAGATGAGCCGGCAGGCCTTTTGGTATCGATTGAAGTGTTATGCGCGGCGTGCGGGAATTACCAAGCGCTTTTCCCCCCACACCTTGAGGCATTCCTTCGCCACCCACCTGTTGGAGCGAGGCGCAGACCTCCGCTCCATTCAGATGATGTTGGGGCATAGTAGCATCACTTCCACCCAGATCTATACCCATGTGGCCCGGAAGCACCTCAAGATCATCCACCAGAAACACCATCCGCGGGGGTAATGCTTATAGCCGCTTCCTCAAGATTCAGGAGTTCTCCTTCCCCTGTCAACCCTGGTCTGCCTAATGAAGAGGAAGAGGAGGTTTCTGAGTCCTCGGCCGGAGAGGCGGATACCCGGATCCGGATGCCCAGGGGCAGGGTAATATTGACCTCACCATGGCCGGAGGGAATCCCGAAGAGAACAGGGCCGTCAAGGTCATCCAACACATCCAGAATCACGTCCTCCAAGCGGTAGCCGGCCTCGTCATCAGGCTGGCATCCCCACATACCGCCGAAGAGTACCCCCCTGACCTTCCTGAATTTCCCAGCGGCTTTAAGCTGGGTGAGCATCCGGTCAATTCGATAGGGCGGCTCCCTGATATCCTCCAGGAAAAGTACGGCGCCATCAGTCTGGGGATCATACGGGGTGCCAATGGCACTACAGAGCAGAGAAAGACACCCCCCCATCAGTCTGCCCTCTGCCCGGCCATTCTTCAAGATCCTCACTCCCGAAAGCTGAATGGGGCCAATCGGTCCAGGCTGGGTCAGGATCTTGAGAAAGAAGGTCTCGGTCAGGGGAGAATAATCCTTTCCGAAGTTTGGTCCCACCATAGGCCCATGAAAGGCCACCAGGCCGCACTCCTGGGTCAGGTATAGCAGCAAAACGGTGATATCACTGCTCCCCACAAATATCTTAGGGTGGGCACGAATAAGGTCCCGATCGAGGAAGGGAATCACGCGTGCCGAACCATATCCACCCCTGGCACACACGATGCCCTTGATCTCAGGGTCCGAAAACATTTGTAGCAGGTCCTGGGCCCGCTCCCGGTCTGCACCCGCCATGGTGCGGAAAGCCTGTCTTACAGCACCCCCCACTCTAACCCGGAAGCCGAGGCCTTCCAACCGTTTGATACCGACTTCGAGCTCACGGGAATTCACCACACCCGCCGGGGCTACAATCCCGAGGGTATCACCTGTTTTAAGCGCCGGGGGTTTGATCATGCTATTGTTCCTGCGGGCTGATTTCCCTCAGTCT
>DATECO010000106.1:0-2003 GCA_035286865.1 Nitrospiria bacterium
TCCAACAGCGGGGAAACCGAGGAATTGATCAGGATACTACCGGCCCTCAAACGCCTGGCCGTGCCTGTGATTTGCTTGACCGGAAATCTAAAATCCACATTAGCTAAAAATAGTGAGGTCGTGTTGGATGTAGGTGTTACGGAAGAGGCGGGGCCTCTTGGACTCATTCCCACAGCCAGCACCACGGCCGCGCTGGCGATGGGAGATGCCCTTACAATCGCGCTTTTAGAGAAACGCGGTTTTAAGGAGGAGGACTTTGCCTATTTTCATCCAGGCGGGGCGCTCGGCCGGCGGTTACTGATCCGGGTAGCCGATGTGATGCACACCGGGTCGGATATCCCGATCGTTTTTGAGGATACGCCCATGAAGGAGGCCCTCTTAGAGATGACCTCTAAAAAATTGGGGATCACAGCGGTGCAGGACCGGCAAAACCGCTTATCCGGCGTGATTACGGATGGCGATCTCCGAAGGCTTCTAAGAGGTGAATCGGATCTGTTGATTCGAAGGGCAGGGGAGGTCATGACCCGCAATCCAAAAGTGATTACGGCCGATGCCCTTGCAGCCAAAGCCGTTCAAATCATGGAGCAGTATTCCATCACGGCCCTGGTGGTGGTTGGACAGGAAGAGCGCATCATTGGAATCGTCCACCTCCACGATCTTTTGAAAAAGGGAGTCGTGTGAAAAGCAGGATTTTGGAAAAGGCTCGAAGGATCCGTTTTCTCCTTTTGGACGTGGATGGGGTCATGACGGACGGAACCATTTATTTAGACAGCGCGGGCCGTGAGATGAAGGCCTTTAATATTTATGATGGATCAGGGATTTATCAGGTTCAGAAGGCCGGAATCCAGGTGGGGATTATCACGGGCCGCACCTCTCCGATCGTTGAGAGCCGAGCCCGTGAGCTGAGCATTTCCGAGGTTCATCAGAATGCCATTGAAAAGCTTGCGGTCTATGATGAATTGCTCAAGAAGTATGACCTTACGGATGCCGAGATGGCCTACATCGGCGATGACGTGATTGATCTGCCTGTTCTAAAACGTGTGGGACTGGCTGTGGCTTCTGCTAATGCCCATTCCCTGGTGAGAAAACAGGTGGATTGGGTCACCCGTAAGTCGGGCGGGCAGGGAGCGGTCCGGGAAGTGACCGACCTGTTATTAGCGGCAAGGGCTGTTCCAACAGGCCGGCGCAGGAAGGTTCCTCAAAAGGTCCGTTATTAGGTCATGCCCAAGACCTGGCAGGGGAGACTCAAGCAACGGATCTTAAGAGCCGGGATCCGGATTGGACTTGCGGGTCTTAGAGGTCTTGCTTTATTCCTTCCCCGAAGAATAGGAGTTCGTCTGGGGGGATGGCTGGGCGGCCTGGCCTTCCTGATCTTGCAAAAGGAACGCTACCGGGCTTTAAAGCATATCCGGCTTGCATTGGGAAATGAATGCGAACCGGATGAGCAGGTCCGGATCATTAAGGAAAGCTTCAGCAACCTGGGAAAGAATCTTTTAGAGGTGCTAAAGCTTCCGAGATTGACCCGTGCTGAAGTCGACCGGATGGTGGAAATCTCCGGAGAAGAATGCCTCAAAGAGGCGATTACCCCGGGACGGGGTGTGATCTTCATCACGGGTCATCTCGGGAATTGGGAGTTGTTGGCGGTGGCCGTGGCCATGCGCTTCCCTCTATCAGTTGTGGCCGCGCCGATCTATGATCCCCAACTGGAAGAGGTGATGGTACGTCTTCGAAAGGCGCATTCGATTGAAACCGTTATCCGCGGCCAACCGCATTCCCTCCGCCTCCTGTTAACCATGCTTCAAAAAGGCGGGGTGGTGGGTATGTTGATTGATCAAGACACCCGGGTGGACGGAATAGTAGTTCCGTTCTTTGGACATGGCGCCTACACACCCACAGGCCCAGCGATCCTTGCCCTCCGGACGGGTGCGGCGGTGGTGATCGGACATATCTACCGCCAGCCTGACAATCGGCATAAGATCATTGTCCAGGGCCCCCTTAATCTG
>DATECO010000107.1:0-14243 GCA_035286865.1 Nitrospiria bacterium
GAACACTTAAATGGAACATATCATCTCACTGCTGGTCGAAAACAAATTCGGGGTGCTGACCCGTGTAGCGGGCCTCTTCAGCGCCCGGGGTTTTAACATTGACTCCCTTTCCGTCGGTCCTACCCTGGACCCTACCATGTCATTGATGACCCTTGTTACCCAGGGGGATGATCGAATCATCGAGCAGATCATAAAGCAGCTCAATAAGGTCATTGACGTGATCAAGGTGGTGGATCTGACCGAGAAGGACTATGTGGAGCGTGAGATAGCCCTGATCAAGATCCACACCCGCCCAGAAGATCGGGCGGAGGCCCTGCGCGTCACGGACATCTTCAGGGCCAAAGTGATAGATTCCACGCCTAATACCTACACGATTGAGATCACCGGGGATACAAAGAAGATTAATGCCATCATTAATCTCCTACGGCCGCTCGGGATTAAGGAATTAGTCCGAACGGGCCGAATCGCGATAGGCCGGGAAGAGTTTAGGGCAGTTCTAGCACAGGAAAAGAAGCGGCAGACCGCCTAAAATAAGCGAGCGGGGAAAATCATGCAACTCTATTACGACAAGGATGCGGATCTTAAACATTTGAAGGGTAAAAAAATCGCCATCGTGGGTTATGGCAGTCAGGGCCATGCCCACGCGAACAATCTCCGGGACTCAGGAATGGATGTGATCGTAGGCCTGAGAAGGGGCCAGTCCTGGGATAAGGCCCAGGCTGCCGGCTTGAAGACGATGTCTGTGGCCGAGGCAGCAAAGTTTTCAGATATTGTCATGGTCCTGGCCCCCGATGAGCACCAAGCCGAGCTTTACCACAGGGAGATCGCCCCGAGTCTAAAGCAGAGGGCCTACCTGGCCTTTGCGCATGGATTTAATATCCACTTTGGGCAGGTTATCCCGCGTGAGGATTTAAATGTTTTTATGGTCGCCCCCAAGGCCCCCGGCCACTTGGTCCGGTCGGAGTTTACCAAGGGAAGTGGGGTACCGATGCTGATGGCCATTCATCAGGACCCTTCGGGGGATTCTCGTCACCTTGCCCTCGCTTATGCGGCTGCTATCGGGGGGGGAAGAGCGGGTATATTGGAAACCACCTTTCGAGAGGAGACCGAAACGGATCTCTTTGGTGAGCAGGTGGTCCTGTGCGGAGGGCTGACCTCACTGATCACGGCGGCCTACGAAACCCTGGTAGAAGCCGGTTATTCGCCTGAGTTGGCCTACTTTGAATGCCTTCACGAGGTGAAGCTGATAGTGGATTTAATTTATGAAGGTGGGATCGCCAACATGCGTTACTCGATTAGCAATACCGCGAAATATGGGGATCTGACCCGAGGCCCCCGGGTCATCAGTGAGGAGACGCGACGGGAGATGAAAAAGATTTTGTCTGAAATCCAAAGTGGACAGTTTGCCAAGGAGTGGATTTTGGAAAATAGGGCCAACCGGCCTGTTTTTAATGCGTTGACCAAACAGGGGGAGTGCCATTCCATTGAGTCCGTGGGGGCCAATCTGCGCGCCATGATGCCCTGGCTTAAAAAGGAGAAGCTGGTAGACCGCACAAAGAACTGAATGGGAAAGAGTGACGTGATCGTTCCAAGGGTGCAGCCGCGCTCGATACTGTTTGAGGCCTTGCCAGTCTTATTAGTCACACTGGGGGCGGCAGCAGTTCTGGGGATTCTGGGTTATCGGTGGCTGTCTGGCGCTGCGGGCATCGTGGCCCTTTTTGTCCTGTGGTTTTTTCGTAACCCGGAACGAATAATCCCCCAGGATCAGAATGGGGTGGTCTCCCCCGCGGATGGGAGAGTAGTGGAGGTTTCGAAGGTCCATGAGGACCACCTCCTGCATCGTGAGGCTATCAAGATTGGCATTTTTATGAGCCCCCTGGATGTGCATGTGAACCGGATCCCGTTCGGGGGAAAAATTCTGGCTGTCCTGCACCAATCGGGGAAGTTTCACTCGGCTTTTAAAGCGGATGCCTCTCTCGAGAATGAACAGAATGCGGTTCTCCTGGAGACACCCACAGGTAAAAAGATACTATTTGTACAGATCGCCGGGATGCTGGCACGGCGGATCGTATGTTGGATCCGTGAAGGCGAGCAGGTGCAGAAGGGACAGCGATTCGGGATGATCAAATTTGGTTCACGTCTGGATCTTTACCTCCCTCCAGATACTCAGGTTTTTGTGAGGCTGGGAGAAAAGGTCAAAGGGGGAGCAACTCTGATTGGGATTCTACAATGAGGAAGGTAACCCGAAAAGGGATTTATCTAATCCCCAATCTTTTTACCACGGGCAATCTGTTCAGTGGCTTTTATGCCATTGTGGCGGTGTTTAATGCAGAGTATGTGGTGGCGGCAATCGCCATTCTGATCGCGATGGTCTTTGATACTCTGGATGGCAAAGCGGCTCGATCCACAGGGGCGACCAGCCAATTTGGAGTGGAGTATGACTCTCTGGCCGATCTTGTTTCATTTGGAGTAGCCCCAGGGCTGTTGATCTATTCATGGGCGCTCAGTGCTTATGGACGCATTGGTTGGGTGGCTGCTTTCCTGTTTATCGTCTGCGGGGCACTCCGGCTGGCACGTTACAACATCCAGGCCAGTACCCGTGAGATCCTGGACTTTACTGGACTTCCCATTCCGGCGGCAGCCAGCATGATTGCTACCACCGTACTGCTGGATTATCACATCCTTCGATTGGGCAAAGAGGTAAAGCCCATCCTGATTTTGGCGATCACTTATGTCCTGGCCTTTTTGATGGTGAGCAATATTCGATATCGGAGCTTCAGGAATTTTCATCTGTGGGATCGTAAACCATTCCATTTTCTCGTGACAATGGTCTTGATCCTGATCCTTTTTCTGGCGGCGCCACAGCCCATGCTCTTTGGGATGTTCGCATTCTATGTTTTGTGGGGAATTATCGAGAAGCCGGTTATGGCACTAACCCACAGGGCCAGGAGGCGGCCCGGATTTGCACCCGTGGAAGAGGCTGAAGAGCTCGAAGACCCGGAAATCGCAGTAAAATAAAAATAGCCTTCATCCCACGAATCAGCGAGCTTGGTTGCGAGGATGAGGGCTTTTTTGTTATGATTATGAAAATCGTGATGTATAGCTTTGTCCCCTTGAGGCGGGGATGTCATGACCCGTATAATAAGAATCTTTGACACGACCCTTCGGGATGGTGAGCAGTGCCCCGGCGCCAGCATGGGCGGTGAAGAGAAACTGGCTGTGGCCAGACAACTTGCACGCCTAAATGTAGATGTGATCGAGGCTGGGTTTGCGATGAGCTCACCGGGAGATTTTGAGGCTGTCAGACGGATTGCGCAGGAGGTGGAGGGACCGGTTATTTGCTCACTTGCCCGCTGCCGCCCGGAGGATGTAGACCGGGCGTGGGAAGCCCTGCGCGGGGGAGGCCGTATTCGGATCCACACCTTTATTTCGACCTCGGATATTCACCTGGAGCATCAATTCCGGATGACCCGGGAGGAGGCCTTGCGCCAGGCAGTCGCCATGGTCGAGAGGGCGCGAGGTTATGTTGAAGATGTCGAGTTCTCACCTATGGATGCCACACGATCTGACCTCACCTATTTATGCGAGGTGCTTGAGGCCGTGATTGCCGCAGGGGCACGCACGGTCAATATTCCGGATACGGTAGGCTATGCCACTCCTCCCGAGTTTGGTGCCCTGATCCGGGGGATTCGTGAACGGGTTCCGAACATCGGTGATGCGGTTATTTCTGTTCACTGCCATAATGACTTGGGAGTGGCTTCTGCGAACTCTCTGATGGCCATTCTGGAAGGGGCCGGTCAGGTTGAATGTACGATTAATGGAATTGGTGAACGTGCCGGGAATGCCTCGCTTGAAGAGATCGTGATGGGGTTACGGGTGCGCAAGGATTATTATCAAGCTGACACCAAGATCCACACGGAGGAGATATACAAAGCCAGTCGGTTAGTCAGCAAGATTACGGGCCTGGTGGTTCAGCCCAACAAGGCGGTTGTGGGCGCCAATGCCTTCGCACACGAGTCCGGGATCCATCAGCATGGCCTTTTACGTGAGAAGTTGACTTATGAGATTATGCGTCCTGAGTCGGTTGGGGTGGTGAAGACAAGGCTGGTGATGGGTAAACATTCGGGTCGCCACGCCCTGCGAGAGAGGTTGAACGCTATCGGGTATGATCCATCAGAGGAAGAGCTGCAGAAGGCCTTCGAACGATTTAAGCGCCTGGCAGATCAGAAGAAGGAGATCTTCGACGAAGATCTGGATGCGATCATGACGGAAGAGATCGGAAAGTTGCCCGAAGTGTATGCGCTTAAATACATCCATGTAGAGAGCGGGAACACCGTAATACCCACAGCGACAGTTGAGCTTGATATCGACGGGCAGAGTTTCCGGGAGGTACGGACAGGTGACGGTCCCGTGGATGCGACTTACCGGACGATTACGGCCATGACCCAGACCAAAAGTCGGTTGGTGAGCTATGAGGTGAAGTCGATTACAGGAGGTACGGATGCCCAGGGAGAGGTGACGGTCCGAGTGGAGGAAGAAGGGCACACCGCGATGGGATATGGGGCAGATACCGATATTATTGTGGCAAGCGCGAAGGCATATTTGGCGGCGCTCAATAAACTAGCCTATTGGGCCAGGCGCCGGGCCCAGCGTCCTACCCGGACCCCCCCTTCAGAGACTGAAGTTCCACGCCAGTCTGGAGAGACCCCGTAGGCGAATGGGCTCCTCGGTGAATAGGATTGATGCCGGAATGGATTGGAGACTAAAATGGGAGCGATGACCTTAACCGAGAAAATTTTGGCTCGTCACGCAGGACGCGCGCACGTGGGACCAGGGGAAAATATCTGGGTTAATGTCGATGTCCTGATGACCCACGATGTCTGTGGGCCCGGCACGATTAGTATTTTCAAGAAGCAATTCGGTGAGAGGGCAAAAGTGTGGGATCGAGAGAAGGTGGTGGTGATCCCGGATCATTATATCTTCACCCAGGATACTCATGCCCACCGCAATGTGGATATCCTCCGGGAGTTTGTCCGGGAACAAGAATTGCCCTATTTCTATGATGTGGGAACGGAGCGTTATAAAGGCGTCTGCCATATCGCATTGCCGGAGGAAGGCCACACCCGGCCCGGAGAAGTGCTCTTCGGGACCGATTCGCATACCTGTACCGCCGGGGCCTTCGGGGAGTTCGCCACCGGCATCGGAAATACCGACGCGGCACTGATCATGGGGATTGGAAAGCTATGGGTCAAGGTACCCCCTACGATGAAATTCGTGTTCGAGGGAAGCCTTCCCCCCTACCTGATGGCCAAGGACCTGATCCTCTGGATTATCGGTGATATCGGTGTCGACGGGGCCACCTATAAGGCCATCGAGTTTGCCGGTGATGGGGTCTACTCCCTTTCTATGGAGGAGCGGATGACCCTGTGCAACATGGTGATTGAGGCCGGTGGAAAAAATGGGGTGGTTGCCCCGGATCAGGTAACGGAAGAGTTCGTTCGTTCAAAGACTCGCAGGCCCTTCGAGCCGGTTCACAACGATCCGGATGCAAAATACGACAGTGTGAAGGTCTATCGGTCCCAGGACTTGGAGCCAGTCGTGGCCAAACCCCATTCGCCGGATAACCGCGCACTCGTCCGGGAAGTGGCAGGGACAGCACTTGATCGGGCCTACATCGGTTCCTGCACGGGAGGAAAGTTGACCGATTTTCGGGCCTCGGCCAGAATTTTAAAAGGCCGACAGGTCAAGATCGATACCTTTATTGTCCCGGCCACCACCGAGGTGATGAAGGGGCTTTCCACCGAGACAGTGGATGGGGAAAACCTGCTCTCGATCTTTCAGAAGGCCGGGGCCAGAATTTCGGAGGGGGCCTCCTGTGCCGCCTGCCTGGGAGGACCCGCGGACACCTTCGGGCGGTTAAACAGGAGCGAGGTCTGTATCTCCACGACCAGTCGTAATTTTCCAGGCCGAATGGGTTCAAGGACCGCCCAGGTATACCTTGCATCGCCTTACACTGTGGCCGCCTCAGCGGTGACGGGCAGGATCACCGACCCTAGGGAGTTTATAGGGTAGTCGGTGAAAACAATCACTGAAAGAGATCAATGAAAGACTTCATTCGCGGCATGGCCTACGTGGTGGGAGACAACATTGATACCGACCAAATTATCCCGGCACGGCACCTGGTGTACAGTCTAAGTGATCCTGAAGAACGAAAGCTCTATGGTCGGTATGCGATGTCCGGTATCCCGGATGGCCTGTCCGGTTTACCTAAGGGCAACATCCGACTCGTAGAAGAAGGGAAGGAGCAATCTTCGTACAAGATTATCCTAGGGGGTAAGAATTTCGGCTGTGGCTCTTCCAGGGAACATGCAGCGGTCTGCCTTCAGATTGCTGGGATCGAGGCGGTGGTGGCCGAGTCCTATGCCCGGATCTTCTACCGCAATGTCGTCGATGGGGGGTTTTTCGTGCCGTTTGAGGCAACTATGTCACTCAACACAGAGATCGCTACGGGAGATGAGCTTGAGATCAATGTCAACCTCGGAACCCTGAAAAATTTAACAAATCGCAAGCAATATGGACTCAAACCGCTGGGGGACATTATCGAGATCCTGAGAGCGGGCGATGTCTTTGAGTATGCCAGGAAAAAGGGTTTGATCAAGCGATGAAGTTATTGCCTTTTATAGTGATCTTATTGTTGTTCTTTTATTTGATTCCTTTTCTCATAGGGTATGTCTTGGGAAGGAACTGGGGAGAGACGGGGCCACGATGGGGTGGGTGGACCGTGACCGGGTTTTATGCCGGATGGATGCTGATGACTTGGTTCCGGGAGGGATACTCTCCAGTATCCCTGACCCGACTGGTTTCTCTGGAACCCACAGTTGCAGGAACCGAGATGTATCAATTCATCGCGCATTTGACCCTGATCTTGATCACTTTCTTTCTGATTTATTCCGGCGCCAATCGCGGGGCCCGCGTGGGATATTCCAAGTTGGTTAAGAAGGAGGGACAGTCTGTTGGTCCGCCCCTGTAGGATTGCAGTTTTGCCAGGGGATGGAATCGGTCAGGAGGTGGTTCCGCAGGCCATCCGGGTGCTGCAAGCCATTTCTGAAAGGTATGGTCTGTTGTTTGAATTTCGGGAGGCGGCTGTGGGGGGGCTGGCCATTGATCAGTGTGGGGTGCCCCTTCCGGAGGAGTCCCTGAAGATCGTGAGGGAGAGTGATGCAATCTTGTTGGGGGCTGTGGGAGGACCCAAATGGGAAGGGCTGGACTATTCGATCAGGCCCGAACGGGCCCTCTTAGCATTGAGGCAGGAACTGGGAGTGTATGCCAATCTTCGTCCGGCAAGACTCTTTCCAATGCTGACCGATGCCTCAACCCTGAAACGGGAGGTGATCGAGGGGATTGATCTCCTGGTAGTCCGGGAGCTTACCGGGGGAATTTACTTTGGAAGACCAAAGGGGATCAAAAAATATAGGGGCGGGGAGAAAGGGATTAACACCGAGGTCTATACCACAAAGGAAATCAATCGGATTGCGAAAATTGCGTTTGAGGTGGCTCAAAAACGTAGAAGAAAGGTCACCTCGGTGGATAAGGCCAATGTCCTCGAGTCTTCGGAGCTTTGGCGACGGATCGTCACCCAGGTCCACCAGGGGTACCCGGATGTGGAGCTTTCCCATATGTATGTGGATAATTGCGCGATGCAGTTGATCCGAAACCCGAAACAGTTCGATGTGATTCTCACAACTAATATGTTCGGGGATATTTTAAGCGATGAGGCGGCCCAACTGACCGGTTCGATCGGAATGCTCCCGTCTGCCAGTCTGGGGAATGCTCACCGCACCCGGTTTAGGTCTCAAGCCTTCATAAGGCGGGGTCTATATGAGCCTGTTCATGGGAGTGCGCCGGATATTGGGGGGCAGGACAAGGCGAATCCCATTGCCACAATTCTTTCTGCCGCAATGATGCTGGAATACTCCTTTGGGCTGGACAAGCCAGCCAATGAGATTGAGGCCGCTATCTTGAGTGTCCTCGAGCAGGGGTATCGGACCGCTGACATCATGTCCGCCGGGATGAAATTAGTGGGGACACGTGAGATGGGAAATCTTATTCTCCAAGAACTCACGAGATAGAAAATGCTTAAGAGGAAGGATCAGTATATTGTTGCCGTTGTGGGTGCCACGGGAGCGGTAGGCAACGAGATGGTGTCCATCCTGGAGGAACGAAAGTTTCCGGTGGCGGAGCTTCGTGTATTTGCCTCGCAGCAGTCGGCCGGTTCGTCTGTTGAATTTGGAGGCCAGGGCGTCACTGTGCGTCTGCTGGACCGGCAGGCCTTCAGCGGTGTGGACATCGCCCTGTTTTCTGCCGGTGAGGAAATCAGCCGGGAGTACGCCCCAGTTGCAGTTGGGGCAGGGGCAGTGGTGATCGACAACAGTGCAGTCTGGAGGATGGAGCCGGATGTGCCTCTGGTGGTCCCGGAAGTGAACCGCCATGTCATCAGTCGGCATCGGGGGATTATTGCAAATCCCAATTGTTCAACGATTCAGATGGTCGTGGCCTTGAAACCTATTCATGATGCGGTCCGCATCAAACGCATCGTGGTGTCGACTTACCAATCGGTCTCTGGAACCGGCAAAGAGGCCATGGATGAACTGATAGATGAGACGAAGGCCCTTTTGAGTTTTCAGGAAGTACAGCCGCAGGTCTATCCCTATCAGATTGCCTTTAACTGCCTGCCCCAGATTGGTTCATTCAATGATCAGGGTGACTGCGCTGAAGAGATCAAGCTGGTCCAGGAGACCAAAAAGATTATGGAGGATGATTCCATCCGGATCTCAGCTACCACAGTCCGGGTGCCTATCTTTCACAGCCACGCGGAGTCCGTCAATATCGAGACGGAGCGGAAGCTCACCCCCAACGAAGCACGGGCGATCCTCTCAATGGCCCCTGGAGTGATTGTTTATGATGACCCTCAGCGGAAGATTTACCCCATGCCCATTGATGCCTCTGGACAGGATGCGGTCTATATTGGTCGGATCCGGGAGGATGGATCCATTCCTAATGGGCTGAATCTCTGGATCGTGGCTGATAATTTAAGAAAGGGCGCAGCACTGAATGCGGTCCAGATTGCTGAGGAGCTCATCGGGGCAACGAGAACAAGCTGAGGCTTACGGTTCCTTGAATATCCCCAGCGTGATGTGGTAGTATACACCAGGCAATTAAAAGAGATGTCATGAGCGAGACAACAGGTCATCTGATCGAGAAGATCAATCGGCTCAAAAAAGAACGGCGCGCCCTGATCCTGTCCCATAACTACCAGGTCGGTGAAATCCAGGACGTCGCGGATTTTACAGGAGATTCGCTGGAGCTTTCTCAGATAGCGACTCGGACGGATGCCAAAGTGATCCTCTTCTGCGGCGTGCACTTTATGGCCGAGACGGCTGCCCTCCTCAACCCCGACAAGTTGGTCCTGATTCCGGACCTTACAGCAGGCTGCTCCATGTCCGATATGATTACGGTGGAGAAGGTCAGGGAGCTGAAGGCCCGGCATCCCGATGCAGTGGTGGTCTGTTATGTCAATACCTCCGCTGCCGTCAAGGCGGAATCGGACATCTGCTGTACTTCGTCTAATGCGGCGAAGGTGGTTTTATCGATTCCTCCGGATCGCGAAATCATCTTCATCCCGGACCAGTACCTCGGGAGTTATCTGTCACGCCAGACGGGCCGGAAACTGATCCTTTACGACGGCTACTGCCCTGTGCACTACCGGATTATGGCGGCTGACCTGGAGGAGGTGAAGGGACAACATCCGGATGCGGAGGTGGTGGTCCACCCAGAATGCACACCGGAAGTGATCGCGCAGGCGGATCAGGTATTAAGCACCAGCGGGATATCTCGTGCCGTGCGACAGTCCAGAGCCGAGGAAATTATTGTGGGGACCGAGATCGGGATCCTACACCGCCTCAAAAAGGAAAATCCTCAGAAGAAAATATTTGCGGCCTGTCAGTGGTGCGATTGTGCCCACATGAAAGTAAACACCCTCGAGAAGGTCCTCTGGTCGCTTGAGGATATGCAGCACGTGGTGGAAGTCCCCGAAGAGATTTACGTAAAGGCCCGGAGCGCAGTGGAACGTATGATGACCCTCTCAGCATGACGGCCGGGGGCGTCGTATTATCATGCAGGACTTCGGCAAGCTGCTGTTCTTTGTCGGCCTCGTGCTCGCCCTGGCTGGGCTTCTGATCACCACCGTAGGAAAGATCCCTTGGATCGGAAGGCTTCCAGGCGACGTCCTGATACAACGAAGAAACTTCACTTTCTATTTTCCCCTCACCACCAGCGTCCTCGTCAGTATCATTCTCACACTCTTATTATGGCTTCTCAGCCGGAAATGACCTGGCCTCTGGCTTGGCTATCCTTTAGCTTCTTGCTCCTTCTGATCGTTTGTCCCAAGTTAGCAGCAGGGGAATCTATCCGAGTGGCTGTGAGAGAAGGTGTTCCCTCAGTAAGTATCAGTTCAAAAACTATCCTCCTGATGAAAGATGCCCAGGGACATCTCCTCTATCCGGAGGGAATGACTTCTATCCATATCCTACCGGCCGATCAAGGATTCAGGGTCAATGAGACCTTGGTCAAGGCGCCCCTTATCAAGGTTGTCTCGCCGAAGAATGACCTGGAGGCAGAAGGGCAGCCATTCAGGGGATTGATAGAGGTTCGAAAAGAAGGAAAAGGTCTGACCATAATCAATGAGCTGGACATCGAAGATTATTTGAAAGGAGTGGTCCCCGAGGAGATGGCTTACGATTGGCATTTGGAAGCACTCAAGGTTCAGGCAATCGTGGCCAGGACTTATGCCCTGTATCAAAAACTTCATAACACAGGCAGGGAGTTCGATCTTGCCTCTACCATTCTCGACCAGGTCTACCGGGGTATGGGGCGGGAAAGGCCCGAGACTTCCATGGCAGTGGCCTTGACGGATGGACTCGTAGTGACATATGGAGGTGAGTTGGCCTTGTCCCTTTACCACTCGACTTCAGCGGGCCGAACGGAGGACATCCGAGAGGTGTGGGGGAAAGATCTTTATTATCTGAGAGGGGTGGAGTGTCCCTTTGATAAAGACTCCCCATATTACCGCTGGGAAAAGAAAGTGCCCCTTCAACAGTTTGAAGACTCACTCAAACAGGATGGCCTATCCATGGGCAGCCTGGCAACGTTTACCCCTTATATTTGGAGTCCAGCCGGGCGGGTGAAGGGGGTCCGTATCCTTCACTCTCAAGGTGAACTTTTTTTGAGAGGGGAAGATATCCGGAGGATTATAGGCTATCAAATACTACCCAGTACCCATTTTGATGTCATCGCGTTAGGGCGTAACATTGTTTTGCAGGGGATGGGTTACGGCCACGGGCTGGGCCTCTGTCAATGGGGGACAAAGGTTCAGGCCGAACGTGGCAGGTCATTTAGTGAAATCATACAATATTATTACCCTGGGGTCGAGATCAGGAACTATCGGACCTTCCCAGTGGATGGTGAGAATCAACCCTGATGAAGCTTTCGGATTTTAACTATTTTTTGGATCCTTCACTGATTGCACAGCATCCGCTTCTCGAAAGAGATCGGGCGCGCCTTCTTATCCTCCACCGAGAGACAGGCAGGATCGAACATCGAAGTTTTTGTGACTTGATTGAATATCTGAGGCCAGATGATGTACTGATTATTAATGACACCAGGGTATTTGCGGCCAGGCTTTGTGCCCGGAAGGAGAAGACTGGGGGAGGCATCGAACTCCTCCTGATCAGGCCAGTTCAAAAAGATACCTGGGAGGCGCTTGCTTCGCGCAGGCCCAGAGTGAGACAGCGGATCCTATTTGACGATAATAGCGCCGGAGAAATTGTTGGGGAAGGAGATAGCGGGCGAATCTTTGTGAGGTTTCAGGAGCGATCAGATTTTCCCCAATGGCTTGACCATGTAGGCAGAACCCCTCTTCCTCCCTACATCAAGAGGATCCACAGTAACGGTGATCGGGAAAAGGAGGACCGTAGGGCCTACCAAACCGTCTATGCGACGTTTCCGGGATCGATTGCAGCTCCTACCGCCGGCCTTCACTTCACACAGTCCCTCCTGGATCAGGTCCGTGCAATTGGGGTGCAGATTTATGCCTTGACGCTCCACATCGGTCCGGGGACATTCAGACCTGTAAGGGTCACAGAGATCGAACAGCATACCTTGGAGTCAGAGCACGTCCGGATTTCTCATCAGGTATCCGGGGCGATTCAAAAGGCCAAGAAATCCGGCAATCGGGTCATTGCTGTGGGGACGACCACGGTGAGGGCCCTGGAGTCAGCTGCCAAGGCCCCCGGCCAGCTAAGCGCCCTTGACGGATGGACTGATCTCTTTATTACTCCGGGTCATCGATTCAGGGTGATTGATGCACTCATCACCAATTTCCACCTGCCGCGTTCAACCCTGTTAATGCTGGTGTCCGCCCTAGCAGGCCGTGAGCAACTCCTGGCGACCTATCGGGAGGCCATTAGGGAGCGGTACCGTTTTTATAGCTTTGGCGATGCAATGATGATTATTTAGGGTGAAAAGGGTGAGATCGGCAGGAATAAATCGTACAAGAGGTTCACCAGGCCGGTTTGTTCGTACTTTTACTATCTTGGGTCTGGTCCTGTTAGCCTTAGGCGGAGGGGTCATGATCTTGATGAGTATGGATTTTGGATACTGGTTTGCACCACAAGGATCAGGGAAACTCGAAGAGGGTGGGAGATTAATCATCAGGGAGAGGCCCTCGCAAAAGTTGCCCCGTGGACCCGACAAGGAAACACCGAAGGATCTGCCCAGGAAGGAGGAATTGACTTTTTATCAGGCGCTTACTGACAAGGCGGATAAGAATTCTTCCAGGCTTGACCTCCAACCCCGCAATGTTGCTCCAAGTTCAAAGAGTAAATCGATCAAGACGCAGCTCAACAAAAAGGGTGGCCAGGACTCCGGTTCGGCTGATAAGGCCATGCGTCAGTCCGCCTCAGGCGGAATGCCTGAACACACTTCCCCACACCTAATTGAGAAGCGCTACACCCTGCAGGTGGGTTCATTCACAGAGAAAGCGTCTGCTCAGAGATTGGCTCAGAAATTAGTGGGAAGGGGCTACCCCGCCTACGTGATCAAGACACTGCTTGCTGGTCGGGACGTAAGGTATCGGGTAAGAGTGGGTCACTTTGCTGACAAAATTCAGGCCAAAGCCATCGCAGGGCGATTGGAGGAACAGGAAGGCTTAAAAGCTTTCATCGCCTATTTGAACACGCAAAGCACGCCGCAATCTCCCCAGCTTGCTGGGGAGTAAAGGCGGGCGAATACAAATGACCAAAGTTCCACTCGTGTCGAAGAATCCCCCAGCTTGCTGGGGGTTCTTCAACGAGGGTGCTCAATAGAGCAAAATCTTATTCTCCTTGGCAGCATATTCAAGTACCGTCATGGCCTGATGGAGCCGCTGGAGCCTCATATTCCTTTTTCTGATTCCGTGAACGTCATGGAGGGGGAATTTTTCGGCCCGAATTTCCTTCTGAATTTTCTTGAGCATCTGGTGAAGATTCTTAAATGCTTCGTGATCAAATTTCTTTAGAGAGGTCGAGCTGAGATAATTATAACCCTCTGCAATATCCTTGCTGATCGCGGCAAGGCTTTTGCCGAGGATCTGGGATTCGGACATAGCAAAACCTCCGGCTTTAAGAGTATCCGAATAGTGGCAACCTGTCAAAAATTGAGTATCCTCTTGGGGCTAAATTCTCCCAAGCTGTGCCTAGTCCTACTTCTCCTCCTGCATCTCACGATAGACCTTCTCCACATGGAGTGGCAGCCAATCAGCGTATTTTAAATCCTGTTGGTATTCGGGTATTTGGATGGTTTGCTTCATTTCCTCCAGAGAGAGTCCCTGGAGCATGGAGGTGATCACGGCGACTCTAAGATCAGTCAGATAGCGCTCGAATCGCAGTAGGTCCTTGCGATTACCAACCTTTCCATGTCCTGGAACCACACTCTCAAATTCCAGGGTTTTCAGCTTCTCGATCCTCCTAAGCCATGACTTTGTGTTACCATCTCCCAACCAGGGAAGTCGACCCACATAAACTAGATCTCCCGAAAACAGGATTTTATCTTCCGGGAGATAGACAACGAGATCATCCTCGGTGTGGCCCTTACCGAGGTACAAGATCTCAATTTTTCTCTTCTTATAGGTCAGCGTTAAGTGATCTTGG
>DATECO010000108.1:0-6200 GCA_035286865.1 Nitrospiria bacterium
AAAGGAATCAACGGTTAGCCTCAACACGCTGGATCGCCCGGGGACGGGCATGGCCGGAATGTACCTCTCAGTCTTGGGTACCTCGGCGGAGGATGGGGACTCCGGAGAGGTTGGCCGGGGCAACCAGGTCAATGGTATCATTCCCCTGAACCGGCCGCGCAGCTCAGAGGCCGCTGCAGGAAAAAATCCGGTCAGCCATGTGGGAAAAATATACAATGTCCTGACCCATCTGCTGGCTAACCATATACACACCCAGGTTTCAGGGTTACGGGAGGTCACAGTCTGGCTCTGCTCCCGGATCGGCGACCCTGTTGATCAGCCCCAGATCGCTTCAGTGCAGGTGCATACCCAACCCGGCATCACCTTAAAGGATGTAGCAGACCCCATACGGCAGTTGGTCAAGGATGAGCTGGCCCGCTTGCCGGTCTTCTGTCAGGAACTGGCCCAGGGACGCTACCCGGTGTGCTGAGGACAACGCGCCCTTTATAAACCAACCACCGGCGTCGGGACTATTAGGAGCCGTTACCGAATAAGTTGAACAACTCATATTTTTGAAAAACCTAAAACAATATGTTATTCCCACGTCCCAAATAATTCGTCATTCCCGCAAGTTTGTAGCGGGAATCCAGGTTTTTAAAGATCTGGATGCCCGACCCGCCTGCCGGACGGACAGGTAAAATTATTCGGGCATGACGAGCCGACTTGTAATAGTTATTTCGTAATAGCTCGTTAGGCCCAATCAGAAGAAAGACGGGCACCCAATTCCAAAGTTACCTAATTGAGAATAAAAAAAGAATGATCCCCCATCGTGTGGTCCTTGATGAACAGGCAGTTGGGGCTCGTGTCAAGGAACTGGCCCGGGCCATCGCAGCCGATCTTGAAGGGAGGCGACCGATCCTCCTGGGCCTCCTGCGCGGAAGTTATGTATTTCTGGCGGACCTGGCTCGCGAACTTTCGCGTCAAGGTGTGGAGCTTGAGGTGGATTTCATATGGGTATCCCATTATGGTACAGGCACCGACCCCACCCACAGGGCGGTGATCCAAAAGGATACAGGGCTTAAGGTTTCTGGGCAAGCTGTGCTTGTTGTGGATGATATTCTGGACACCGGTCAGTCTCTGCAAGTGGTGATGGAGCATCTGGCCCGTCAAAAGCCATCCTGGCTTCGTGTCTGCGTTTTCTTGGATAAGCCAGCCCGCCACACCGAGCGGGTAAAACCGGATTATGTGGGCTTTGAGGTCCCGGACCTGTGGTACATCGGCTATGGACTCGACTTGGCGGGAGAAGGCCGAGCCTTGCCCTATATCGGAGCCGTAGAGGGGAACACAGGCAAAAAATAATACCATCTTGGAGATGATCATGGGTATGGAAAATAGGATCCGTGTGGCCCGAGGGGAGCAGCCAGCTGATCTCGTTATTAAAGGCGCAAGTCTCGTGAATGTCTTCTCGGGAGAGATCTACCCGATCGATATCGCCGTTGAAGACGGTCGGATCGCCGGGCTCGGTTCATTCGAAAGCCGGGAGATCTACGATGCCACCGGCCTATATGCAGCCCCGGGCTTCATCGATGCCCATATTCACCTGGAGTCCAGCGGCCTCACAGCACCTGAGTTTGCCCGGGCCGTCGTGCCATTAGGGACCACGACCGTAATCACAGACCCCCATGAAATCGCAAACGTCCTGGGGTTGGATGGGATTGTCTATATGATTGAATCCTCCCAAGGTCTGCCACTTAACATCCTGCACATGCTCCCTTCCTGCGTCCCAGCGACAGAGATGGAGACCTCAGGCGCCGTCTTGGAAGCCAAGGACCTTGCCCCACTCCTCCAGGATCAGCGTGTTTTAGGCATTGCCGAAATGATGAACTACCCTGGTGTGCTCGCCAGGGATCCCCAAGTGCTGGCCAAGATCTCCCTAGCCCAGGGCAGGATCATCGATGGGCATGCCCCTGGCTTGAGCGGCCGTGACCTCTGTGCCTACATCGGGACCGGGATCCGCTCAGACCATGAATGCACCGCACTCCAGGAGGCCGTGGAAAAACTGAGGCTCGGGATGCATGTCCTGATCCGCGAGGGGAGCGTCGCGAAGAATCTGAAGGCCCTCCTGCCGGCGGTCACCTCCACAAACTCGCACCGGTTCGGCCTGGTCTCAGATGATCGATATCCGACTGATCTCCTTGAGGAAGGCCATATGAATGGCCTGCTGAGAAAAGCGGTAGGGCTTGGTCTTCCTCCGGTGACCGCCATCCAGATGGTGACAATTAATCCGGCCACATTTTACTCTCTCACGGACCTGGGGGCTGTCGGTCCAGGGTACAGGGCGGATATCGTCTTGCTGGAGAATCTGCGGGAATTCCGGGTGGTTTCGGTCTTTAAGGATGGGCAACTCGTGGCACGGGATGGTCGACTGTTGATCGACCTTCCACCTGCACCCCACGTTTCGAGATCCACCTTCAATATCCGGTGGGATCGATTCAAGGGATTTCAGATTCCGGCGGCTGGTGCAGGGCAAAATATTGCAAGGGTCATCGAAGTGGTACCGGATCAGGTTGTGACCCGGGAAGTCATCCTCCCCCTTACGGTCCGGGATGGTGTGGCCGTGGCCGATCCAGGGCGAGATCTTGTAAAGCTTGCCGTCGTAGAACGCCACAAGGGCACGGGAAATGTTGGACTGGGATTCGTACGGGGGCTGGGCCTGCGGGCAGGAGCCATTGCTTCGTCTGTGGCACACGATTCCCATAATGTGGTTGTGGCCGGAACCAATGATCCCGATATGTTGCTGGCAGTCAAAACAGTCGAGCAACAGGGGGGAGGGCATGTGGTGGTTAAAGATGGGGCGCTCATGGCCTCTGTCCCCTTGCCAATTGCAGGGCTGCTTTCAGATCTGCCGCTGGAGCGTGTGTCCAGATTGATGTCAGAGACATTGGCAGCAGCCCATGCGCTGGGGAGCCCACTTCCCAATCCCTTCATGACAATGTCTTTCCTGGCGCTTCCAGTCATTCCAACATTGAAACTGACCGACCGTGGGCTTGTGGATGTAGAGCGCTCATCCTTTGTCCCGCTTTTCGTTGATGAATAATTACGAACTTAGAGCACTATTTTAGGTTATGACATTTTTCTTTCAAATTTGTTCAGGGGGAAATATATAAGATTGGAAAAGGCCTATTAGCATCTTGACAGATGGGGAATGCTGGTAGGCGTGAGAGGAGGATTTGGAATAACCATGAACAAGAAAATAACGACCGGAAGGCGGAATAAAACATTAAAACAAGTTCTTCATGAGATGCGGGAGAAGACCATTATCGATATCGAAAAACAACTTGGCCAAAAGCTAGACCCGGGTATCACCCGAAGAATAGAGACAGCCATGGATGATGGGGATTGGGCTACGCTTGACCTGGACGAGAGCGTGGATTACCAAGTGCTGGAGATGAGGTATAAGACATACAAGGATATTGCTGATGCCTTTCGCCGGCTGGAAGATGGAACCTACGGTCTCTGTGAGCGCTGTGGCAAAGAGATTCCCCTCAAGCGCCTCAAGGTGGAGCCATTTGCCCGCTACTGTGTTCCCTGCCTTACCTCAATCGAATCGCTTGAAAAGGCGCCGTAAGCGGTTCGGGCTCCATAATTCATTGACATGAAAAGCTAATTTCTGTATCCTTGAGAATAAGGGAAAACCCATTTTTAGGGCTCAAGGTGCAAAAGCTGTGTTGCGTTTAATCGAGAAAATTAACAGGAAATCCGCAAAAGTCTCTGTGATTGGCCTGGGTTATGTGGGACTGCCTCTGGCCGTGGAGTTTGCCAGGTCTGGTTTTGCGGTCACCGGCATCGAGGTAGACAACGCCAAGGTCAAAAAGCTTCAGAAAGGACAGAGCTATGTGGATGATGTTGATCCCAAAGAGCTCGAGGACTTGATCAAAAAGGGCCAATTGCAAGCAAGCACTGATTTTCGGCTGTTAAATGAGATGGACACGGTCAGTATCTGTGTTCCCACCCCACTTCGCAAGACCAAAGATCCGGACATTTCCTACATTCTATCTGTGACCCGGGAGATCAAAAAATATCTCCATAAAGATCAACTGATTGTCCTGGAGAGTACCACCTATCCCGGCACCACGGACGAACTGGTTCTCCCCGAACTTGAAGAAAGTGGGTTGAAGGTGGGCCGAGACTTTTTTCTTGCCTTTTCACCTGAGCGAGTGGACCCGGGAAACAAGGTATACACCACTCGCAATACTCCCAAGATTATTGGAGGCGTGACACCGAAATGTACCCAGCTCGCAGTGGCCCTTTACCAGCAGGCCATTGAGAAGGTGATCCCTCTCAGCTCCACCAGAAGCGCAGAAATGGTCAAGTTACTCGAAAACACCTTCAGGGCGATTAACATCGGCCTGGCCAATGAGGTGGCCATCATCTGCGACCGGCTGGGGATCGATGTCTGGGAGGTGATCGAGGCTGCCGCTACCAAGCCCTTCGGTTTTATGCCATTTTACCCTGGTCCAGGCCTGGGCGGTCATTGTATTCCGATCGACCCTCTTTATCTGTCGTGGAAACTGAAATCACTTAACTACAATGCCCGTTTTATCGAGCTGGCCAGTGAAATTAACACCAGCATGCCTTACCATGTGGTGAATAAAGTCACAGATGCCCTCAATCGGGCCAAAAAAAGTGTCAATGGCTCCAAGATCCTGATTCTCGGGGTGGCTTATAAAAAGGATGTCAACGACGTGCGAGAATCCCCTGCCCTGGACATCCTCAAGATATTGCAAGAAAAAGGGGCACAGGTCTATTACAGTGATCCCCATGTGCCGGAGTTAGCGCTGGACGGAAAGCCCCTCACATCGGTTGACATCTCCGCCCACTGCCATCCAACCACCACAGTCAGAGGGCAGAGACAGGAAAGGACAGGCAGGCAAAACTCTCTTGCCCGTTATGACTGCATCATTATTGTCACAGACCACTCTGCTTTCGATTATCAGGCTATTGTGAATGAAGCCACCCTTGTAGTAGATACCCGCAATGCCACACGGAATGTAAAAAGTAGTCTAGCCAAAATAATTAAGCTCTAAAAAATCCCATGGTCTACCTTGTCACCGGCGGTGGCGGTTTCATTGGTTCTCATCTTGTAGGAGCCCTGATCCAGAGGGGGGATGTGGTCCGTGTGCTGGACAATTTCTCCACCGGGCGACGGGAAAACCTGGAAGAAATCGTTAAGCGTTATTCGTTAATCGTTAATCGAGATTTCAGGTGGATAAAATCCCCTCAACGATTAACGAATAACGAACATCGATTAACGATCATTGAAGGCGATATCCGGAATCTGGAAACCTGTAGAAAGGCAATGGAGGGAGTCAGTTATATCCTCCACCAGGCGGCTTTACCCTCAGTTCCCCGATCCATTTCCGATCCTATCACCACGCATGAGGTCAATGTAAACGGGACCCTCAATCTCCTAATGTCCGCCAAGGAAGCGGGGGTTGAAAAATTTATTTACGCCTCCTCTTCCTCCGTTTACGGCGATAGCCCCACCTTGCCCAAGGTCGAAACCATGATTCCCCGACCCCTCTCCCCTTATGCAGCCAGCAAGCTGATGGGTGAATATTACTGTCAGGTTTTCAAACATGTCTGGGGGGTTGCGACGATCTGTCTCCGATATTTCAATATCTATGGCCCTAGGCAGGATCCGACATCACAGTATGCGGCTGTTATTCCGAAATTCATCACCGCCCTTCTCAAGGATCAGCCTCCCACGATCTACGGAGATGGTGAACAGTCTCGTGATTTTACCTTTATCGAAGACTGCGTCCAGGCCAACCTCCTGGCCTGCAAAGCAACCCCGCTAACAATAGGGGTATTCAACATCGCCTGCGGCAACCAAGTCACCATCAATCAACTTTATAAAGAGCTGGCAGGCCTGTTAAAGACAGAAATTTCTCCCGACTACACTGATTCCAGGCCAGGCGATGTCAGGCATTCCCTGGCCGACATTCACCAGGCAAAAACTCTCTTGAACTATCAGCCCCGATTTGCAATCCAAGAGGGGCTACAAAGAACAGTCATGCACTACCAGCCCTCCTCCTAATCCACAGCATCAGAAAGATACAGAAAAACAAAAGTGCCTCCCTTAAAAAGAGCGATTGACTTTTACACGAAGTCCGTGTATTATGATTTTCGTGGAGGTACCTTATGAAAAGGAATATCAC
>DATECO010000109.1:0-4925 GCA_035286865.1 Nitrospiria bacterium
ACTTATCCTGCACAAGAGGTGGCCACAGTTCCTATCTCTGGGGTGAAAAATTTTCTGGCCCAGCGCTTCGGTGGAGGCAAGTTTAAGCTCAATCTCTATCATGGGATAAACTTTCTGTCCACCAAGAATTTTGAGACAGACGGCCCTCCTTTGTGGAAGGACCTGATCGGAAAGGTCCCGGACACCAGCCTATAATTTCGATGATGCCCGGCGTCTGACATAATCAGTGACGGGCCGGTCCGCCTGAGGCGGAATGGATGTAAAGGTCGTTATTCGTGAATCGTGATTCGTTAATCGTGGGAATTCCAGTCCGCCTGAGGCGGAGATTAACGTTTAACGTATAACGGTTAACGAATCCTACCACGGGGCCCCGCATAAAAAGTAGATATCTACGTGCAGAGCCCGTGGGTATCTACCCAGCGAGTAAGGCGAGCGAGAGGGGGAGGCGCCATCCGGCTTTGCCGGTGGAGGGGGCGACGCTAGCCCCTATAATAGAGAGATTGCTTTGAGACGTACCTTGTTCCAATTGATGATGGTTTTTGCTGCCGTCACGGGCTTGATTTATGTCTTTACCCTCACGGGCCCAGGAGAAAGTCCAGAGCAAGGGGAAAGAGACATTAGGTTTCCGCGAGCCCCTGCAGAGGCCAGTAACCTCAAAAATCCCTTTCCTAATACACCAGATATTGTAGCCAAAGGAGAAGCAATCTACCAGGGTAAGGGAACTTGCTTTACCTGCCACGGCGTTACTGGTGAGGGGGACGGGCCAGCGGGCCTAGAACTTCGCCCCAAACCGCGGGATTTCACCAATCCAAAATTTCATGAGTTGAGAACCGATGGTGAGCTATTCTGGGTCATCCGAAATGGGACCGAAAGGACCCGTATGATCTCCTACTCCCCCTCCTACATCACAGAGGATGAGGCCTGGATGGTCATCCACTATCTCAGGACCTTCACCAAAAAGCCCGGGACAGGATAGGGGAAATTACGAAAATAATGGATTGATTTCATTCAGAATGAGTGCTATAATGGCATAATTTTGCTGGAGGTTTTCCCAACAGCCCTCATCACGATTATTTCGCTTTTCCCGTAAGGAGGACAAGATGTATAAGACGATTTATGTCCCCGTGGACAACTCAGACTTCTCAAACATGGCGATCGATATTGGTGTGATGCTTGCAAAGCAATTCGGGGCCACGGTGGTTGGCAGCCATGCCTATGCGGCCAAGATGCATGACAAGCGCTTTAAACAGATGGAGTCAGGGCTACCCGAAGAATACCATGATGAAAAAGAGTTGGAGCGGCAAAGACGTATTCATGATTCTTTGATAACGCGCGGTCTTGAGATCATTACCGACTGTTATCTTGATGTCATTGACCGGAAATGCCAGGGGGAAAACCTCGCCTTTGAAAGAAAATCCCTGGAGGGAAGAAATTACCAGATCCTGGTCGAAGACATTGAGAAAGCGAAATACGACCTGGTCGTGATGGGGGCCTTGGGCCTCGGGGCTGTGAGGGACAGCATGATCGGGAGTGTCTGCGAGCGGGTGGTGAGACGGGTCCGATCCTCAGATATCTTTGTGGTCAAAAATACCACGCCCCTCAACGGTAACCGAAAGATCGTTGTGGCAGTAGATGGGAGTTCTCATTCCTTTGGCGGCCTGAAAACCGCTCTGGCCTTAGGCAAGGCCATAAACGCCGAGGTGGAGGCGGTCTCGGCCTTTGATCCGTATTTCCACTATGCCGCCTTCAACAGCATCGCTGGGGTGCTCTCTGAAGCGGCCGGAAAGGTCTTTCGGTTCAAGGAGCAGGAAAAGCTCCACGAAGAGATCATCGACAGCGGACTGGCCAAGATCTACCAAGCCCATCTGGATATCTCCAAACAGGTCGCTGAGGAGGAAGGGACAAAGATCAGGACCACCCTTCTAGACGGAAAGGCCTTCGAGCGGGTTTTGCAATATGTGAGGAAGGAAAAGCCCTGGTTGCTCATTGTGGGCCGGATCGGGGTGCACAGCGACGATACGATGGACATCGGTAGCAACTCGGAGAACCTCCTGCGCATGGTCCCCTGCCATGTCCTGGTTTCCAACCGAGCCTTTACTCCCCCCATCGACACCATGGCCCAATACACCATTGCGTGGACCGAAGAGGCCTCCCGTCGGATGGAGAAGGTGCCCTCGTTTGCACGCGGGGTCGCCAAAACAGCGATCTACCGCTATGCCGTGGAAAAGGGGCACACGATCATCAGCAACGAGGTGGTGGATGCCGCCATGGGCCATATCCTGCCGGAATCGGCCATCAGGGCCATGAAGGGGCTGGGCCAAATTCTGGAGGAAAAAGGAATCGACCGGAACAAAATGGAGGCGAGCGACGCAGTGGTGGAGGACCTCATGGGCGCACCCAGCGCCCAGATGATCGGAATGATCAGCGAGACACTCGCTGCCGGAACCGGCAAGGGTATGAGCTATGAGGACCGTCGAGACCTTGATTACTACGCCTGTGAAGGCTGTGGCTACATGGCCAAGGGCGATCAGCCTGTAAAGTGTCCCATCTGTAACCAGGAGGGCTCGGCCTTTAAGCTCATTGACAAGGCATTGATCCAGGCCGCTGCTAAGATCGAGGGGGATGTAGAGGTGGAGGTTGCCTATGATGATGTCCCTATCGAATGGACTTCAGAGGCTAAGGCCAAGCTTCGGGAAGTCCCCTCAGGCTATATGAGACGACGGGCCAAGGCCGTGATCGAGAAATCAACCAGGAAAATGGGGTTGAGGACCATCACCTCTGAATTCGCCTCCAAGGTGATCTTGGAATACGCCGAACAGGTGAGCTGGAAGGACGAACTCCTGGGCAGCCAGAAAAAGCAAGATCCCGCCAAACCCGCATCTGGATTTGAATGGACTTTAGAGGCCAGGCAGCGTCTGGAAAGAGTCCCCGAGGGATATATGAGGGACTGCACCGTGTCCCTCGTTGAACAGCATGCCAAAGGTCTAGGGATCACAGCCATCAGCTTGGAGATCGCCAACCAAGGGATCGAGAAGTCCAAGGCCACCATGGAAGAGGCCATGAAGAACCCTGCCCAACTCCAGGAGATCGTCACTAAGCTACTGGCCGGCAAGGAGAAGCAAAACGCCCCCGCGGACAGCATGGCCAATGCCCAAAAACCTAATGGGAACTAGACCCATTGGGTTCTACTCTGGCAATACGGATGGCAATCAGACACCTATCTTCTGCAGGGGTAAATTCAAAGATCTTCGGTAGTTTCTTTTCGGTCCAATCCATGTGCTGGAGTCGGGGTGGACATCTTTAAGATCCTCAATTTCTGGGTCCATCTCATCTCGGCCATGATCTGGATCGGGGGAATATTATTCTTTTCCATTATCTTATTACCTTCTGTTCACAAAACACTCCCGCCGGAAATCGGAGGCACTTTCCTTCGCGACATCCATCTAAGATTTCAAAAGATCGCTGGGGTATTTGTGCTTTTATTACTGATCACCGGTGGGATCAATATCCATTTTAGCCATGAGGTGCGGGGGGTGTTCACCCAGAAGTATATCTGGGTGTTAAATACCAAGATTATGTTCTATATCGTCCTTTTAACCCTCTATCTTCTAAACCTCAAGAACCTTTCCCGGATCCAGAAACAACCCACTCTTCAGCGAATCCCTTTTCAGGATACCTCTCTGGTCTTAGGCGTACTCATCCTCCTGATGGCCGCCTTCCTCAAGCACACGCCGTAAAAAAGCGATTTATTAAACCTCTTGATCAACCCTCCTCCAAAAGTCAAAATAAAGGGGATCAACCAGTAATTGGCGATCCCCCCACGGTTCAGCATCATTTTCTTATAAAAGCTTCTTTTCCTCTCCCTTGAGGTATTTTCGGAATCGCTCCATCAGCTCCTCGCCCAGGACACCCACATGCGGTTTCTTGGTCATATAGTCCCGGATCTCCTCCAACCGTTTCTCAGCCTGTTCATTTCCCTTGAGGCGTTTGACCTTCTGCTTGGCTGCCTCGAAGGCATCAAAGGTCAGCTCGGTAAATCCCAATTGCCGTATCCGCATCACAGCCTTCATCATGGCCTCGTTGCGGAACTGCGTGAGTAGATCGGAGGTGACGACCTTAGCCTTAATCTTCCGGGCCCGACGTTCTGCGGCCTTCTTAATGCCACTACGTACAAAGTCCGGCGAAGTCTGGAGCCGTGCCCACGCCTCGGGTGACCAGACGACCTCTTCCTGGGGCTCATCCCAGATCCTGGTCAGAACCTCTTCCGTAATCTCGCCGTATCCCTTCCCCAGGGCCAACTCTTCCGCATCCCGTTTAAGCATCCCCCTCACAAAATCAGTGGCTACGGGAGGTGTATTTTCTACCTTCTTTTCCAGGCGAGTTAAGGCCCCTGGGGTCCAGGGTAACAAATCTCCTTGAGGTTCCTGAGCGATGACCCCTAAGGCCTCCACCCTGGAGAAGAGTTCCGTGTTAACCTCAAGATGACCCCCTTGTCGTGCAATATCCTCCGCGATCCGTTTCACCATTCCCCGCATAAACTCCGGCACCGTGTCCAGTCTCTCCTTGGCCTTCTTGGTCCAGAAAAGGCCTCCGGCCTCGGTGGGGGCCTCCACCATCCCCATGGTCTCATTCTTCCAGCGGGCCAGATGGTCGGGGGTGATTGTGTCCAGACCTTCCTGTCGGGCCTTTTTTTCGGCTAGCTTTTTGACCATCCCCCTCAGGAATATGGGCGCATTTTCCAGGCGTTTCAGCGCCTCTCCAGTCCAAACAACCAGTTGATCTTGCTCTTCAGAAATGCTCATTACATCCCCATGTATGAGCCGCCCATGAACTGCTCGAATTTGTCCTTTGCTTCATCCATCATGGCCTCGTTGCGGAACTGCGTGAGTAGATCGGAGGTGACGACCTTAGCCTTAATCTTCCGG
>DATECO010000110.1:0-6748 GCA_035286865.1 Nitrospiria bacterium
AAGTTAAGAGGTATTATATCCAAACAACCGCGAGTGGACAAGAGATTTCTTTGACTTTTTTATGTGGAAAGCACTTGGCCCAGAGCACTTGACCATCAATCCTAATATTTCGGCTTCCCGAAACTATATATTAGGTTGCATCATTCCTTCCTCCTACCCATACATAGAAGATTCCTTGGGGAAATCAATAAAATTAAGCTAAATAAAAAGGCGTTTATCGCTCATACGCAGATAAGCGAGATAAGGGGTGGCTCCTTTTGAATGGCCCCGGGCAGAATCAACAAGCGCAAAGACTTGACATCGTCCTCTCTTTTTGGTTAAGTATTGGTTCTCACGCACCGGATCGGTCCACGTTGTGCTGCGGTGAAAACCAACCAGGGCATCTATCAATCCATCAGGAGACCCCACCTTAAGCGGATCCGGCAGGAAAGAAAGGCGGAAGACATGTGGAACTGGAATTATGACTCGGAAGAAAAGGCTGCACCGCAATCCAGGGATCCCTTAGAAGGGAACATCCAACCAAAAAACAACCCCGCATCAAGGAGGAAGAACATGGGACAAACAGCGATCATCGGTCAATCCATCCAGATCAAAGGAGAGCTGACCGGTAATGAAGACCTTACCATTGACGGTACTGTGGAGGGAAACATCGAGTTAAAGCAAAACAATCTGACCATCGGACCCAATGGAAATATCAAGGCGGACATCAATGCCAAAACGGTTACGATTACTGGGAAAGTCGAGGGAAATGTCACCGCAGATGAGAAGGTTGAGATCCGGGAGACCGGAAACCTCCGTGGAAATATTGCCGCACCCCGTGTTGTGATCGCGGACGGGGCCTTCTTCAAGGGGAGCGTAGAAATGGAGAAGAAATCCGATCTAGCGAAGGAGAAACAGCATCGTGATGAGAAAACAGATTCACGACCCGAATTACTAGCGGCGAAATCCTAAGTGATGGCTCATCATGATGATCCCCAGTCTTTATCTCCCCTCGCCACGTGCCCGGACCTTGAGGGACAACCCTAATCATCTTGAGAAAACTCCCTCTCCCCAGGTCTTCCCTACCCATAATCTTAAGCGTTTGCTCCAGATGCTTTCAGGTATCCCCAAGCCTCATGTCTTGGATTTGGGGCGCTTGAGTGGTCCAAACATTGAATGGTTGATCCAGAGAGGTTTTAAGGTCTACGTGGACGATCGGGTCACCTCCTTAAAACCAGTTCCACCTTCACCGACATCTCCGAAAAGTGGAAAAAAGAAACCTCCTCCGGCACCCTTGGAGCCCCTGGACTACGATCCTGCTTTTTTCCACGCCATCCTCTGCTGGGACCTCTTTGACTACCTCGTTGTCAAGCAGGCGCAAGAACTCGGCGCAGACATTGCTAGGATCCTAAAGCCCAAGGGGCTCCTCCTCGCCTTTTTTAACTTTAATCATTCCTCACCCCCACCTCCACTCCGCTATCGGATCCTTCGAGCAGATCAGCTAGAATATGAGCCCCTTTCCCTGGATCCCATCCCCCGCCGGATCTACGAAAACCGGGAGATCCAGGAGCTCTTTTCTGGGTTTGATACCATTAACTCCTGTTTTCTCAAGAACCAGATGCGTGAGGTACTGGTACAGGGGCGGTCAGGTTAGGTGTCTGTTGAAATGAAACTGCCACCAATCGCTTACAGCCGACGCGTAACCGGGCGCCTAAGCTTGGCTGTTACTCTATTTCTCTCCGCAATCCTCAGTTCTCAACCTTTTGGCTTCTAAAGATTGGCAGGTGGTATATAGTTGACTGAAGTTCGCACATCGAGCGGCCTAGGGAATTACACAGCTTTCAAATTGTAATCCTCGCCTTCAGGTATATATAGTCATTTAAGCTTGAGATATTTATCCAGGAAGGCAATTATCCCACTGTGATCTTTGGGATTCAGGCCAGCGAGCTTAATACCCAGTTGATACCACATTCCTTTCTTCTTGGTCCATATGATCTGGCCTCTCACCATTTCATCGATCCGTTTGTCTATGCCATCCGCAAAATGGGATATATGGGCCACAACTTGACCTATGGTCGGTTCCTTCATGCAGACCCGCATGCCGTGATAATTTATGTCCAGGATTTGGGCCTCCAGTGGAAGATCAGATGCCCCTCCTATGATGTGTGCAAGTCCTATAATGTCTAGGCGATTATGTTGACGTTTGTTTCCCATTTCAATTTTCAAGAATAGCTCATTGGGGAAATAAGTCAAATCAGATGGGCGGAAAGCAGCAGGGCAGATCCATTTAGTTGTAGAGATTAAGATTTAATCTATTTGACAGTATCAGAAAGGCTGTGGACTACTTCCTGACCCTCCCCCGGCTTGAGAACGGCCTCTTCATGTTGCTACTCTTTGGTAATTTTAATCCTGAACAAGGTCTGTATGGCTAAATCCCTACATCAATACAAAGATTGCTGTAATAGCCGCCCATCTGGTATCTGAATTGTGATCTCAAAGGTTATGGGTGGCTCTGTAACAATTCCTCATGAGTCACCCTTGTATTTCCAATCCTTACCAATTCATCTGAATAGCTCACCCCTTCGAGGTCCCTGGATACCCTATATGATCTCGGCGCCCTTCTGATGATGCCGCTTTAATCTCATGGTTGCTCTTAGTAAACAGACATTTTGTTTAGGGCGTAATTGGAAGAAGTTTGACAGAAAGGGTGATCGTGCTACATTTGAATTGTAAGTCCGGCAAAACTGCTGTAGGATATGAGAACCTTCTCACTCTAGAATAGGATCTTGTGATTACCCAATTCCGTGTCGTCCTGATCAAACCATCTCATTACGATGACGATGGCTATGTCATTCGCTGGATGCGGTCATGCGTCCCCAGCAACACCCTGGCGTGTCTGTACGCCATCACCGAGGCTGTGAGGACCTCAAAGCGCCTGGGAAGCGGTGTGGACGTGACGATCGATGTCTACGACGAGTCCAACGAACGGATCCCCGTCCGCCGAATCATACGGGAACTCAAGGCCCCAGGCACCAGGGGCGTCGTGTGCCTCGCAGGCGTTCAATCCAACCAGTACCCCCGCGCCCTGGATCTGGCGCGTCGTTTCCGGGCTTTCGGCCTGACAACCCTGATCGGCGGCTTCCATGTCAGCGGTTCTCTGTCCATGCTCGATAAGATACCGGAAGAGCTGACCACGGCTATGGACGAGGGGATCACCCTGGTGGCCGGTGAAGTCGAGGAACGCTGGGGCGATGTACTGGAAGACGCGCTGCATGGACGCCTCAAACCCCTGTACAACTTCCTCGACGACCTGCCGTCTCTGAAGGGGGCCGCCATTCCGCTCTTGCCGGCCAATGCGGTGGCGCGCTACGTCGGCAAACTCACGACCTTCGACGCCGGACGCGGTTGTCCCTTCGAGTGCAGTTTCTGCACGATCATCAACGTGCAGGGCAGAAAATCGCGCAGCAGGACCGCGGACGACATCGAAGCCATCATCCTTGAAAACCATCGGCAGGGGATCAAGCGCTATTTTATCACCGACGATGACTTTGCTCGCAACAAGCACTGGGAGTCGATTTTTGATCGTATCATCCTGCTCCGAGAACGCGACAATCTGGACATCTCCTTTATTATTCAGGTCGATACCGCAAGCCACCGTCTCCCCCGGTTCATCGAAAAAGCGGGAAAGGCCGGGTGCCGGAAGGTGTTCATCGGCATTGAAAATGTCAACTCGGCCACCCTCAAAGCCACCGGCAAGAAGCAAAACCGCGTCGAGGAATACCGGGAGATGCTCCAGGCGTGGCGCAAATCCAATGCGGTTACCTTCGCAGGCTACATCATCGGTTTCCCGGAGGACACCTACGAGTCAGTGATGCGGGACGTGGAGGTTCTCAAGCACGAGTTGCCCCTCGATCTCGTTGAGTTTTTCGTCCTCACCCCGTTACCCGGCTCAGAAGATCACCAGCGCTTGGTTAAAGAGGGCGCGCGTCTTGAGCCCGACCTGAATAAGTACGACACCGAGCATCCCTGCTCCCAGCACCCCAAGATGTCCCACGAGGAATGGATGCGCGCCTATCGCGATGCCTGGAAATCATTCTACAGCTTCGAGCACATCGAGACGATCTTTCGGCGGCGATGGGCTGAGGGCCACAGTGTTGGCAAGCTGCTCGGTCAAATGCTATGGTTCTGCGGGGCCATGTTCGTTGAGGGAGTCCACCCGCTCCAGGCCGGGATTCTGCGAAGGAAACATCGGTCCGAGCGCCGCCCGACGTTTCCACGAGAGGGCCGCCTCGCCTTTGCGTGGAGGCGAACCCGCGAGATCATGGCCTTCATTTCGGGTGGGGCCTGGCTTATCTGGAAACTCTGGCGCATCGCCCGGCGGGTTCGATGCGACCCGGCAGCCCGGATGTACCGTGACCCGACCATCACACCCGTGCCGCGTCGCACGATCCCGTTGACCGTGGGACCATCAGAAGGACAAGTTCCAGAACCTGAGGTCGAGAAGGCAAGCTACGCGGTTTAACACGAAAAGCAGGACACACCCGCAGCAAGTGCACTAGAGGGGGTGAGTTCTAAACCGCTCATGCCGCTGGCTGCCCGGCTTGCTTAAATTTAAACCCTCAGGGACTTTTTCTGATGACCTTTACCCTTGCGTTGATTTAAGCCCCGTAGCTTTGCGTCCCACCCTCACGGACAGTTTGCCTTGATGGAAGGTGAGTAATTTAAATTGTATTAGTATAATTGACCCACCCTGCGTCAAATTTTCTTCACGCTCCTGGCTGATAGGTGTCATGCTCTCTTTTCCTCTGTAACCGTTAATTCTCAGGTTCCATCAATTCGGGGGAGGGTCAAGGTGTAATCTTGCTTCCATATGCCTGGTAGGTCAAGTGTAATATTTTACGCCGTAAAGCCTTCAATGTGAGGTAGAAAGCCTCTCTTTTAACCAACTGACCACCTCTTCATGGATCTTGTCCCTTACCTTCCTGAAGACTGCAAGAATCTGATCCTCTGAGCCTACCGCAGTGACAGGGTCGGTAAAACCGATGTGGTGCTGGTTCGTTGCGCCGGGGAAGACAGGACAGGCCTCCCGGGCCTCATCACACAACGTGATCACGTAATCAAAGGATTGCCCTTCGAACTCCTTAAAGTGTTTTGAGCGATGGTGGGAGATATCGATTCCGATCTCCTTCATGACCTGGATGGCCTTGGGGTGGACGTAACTCTGAATCAGCCCGGCCGAGCAAACCTGAACGCGATCTCCCAGATCATGGTTAATCAGGCCCTCGGCCATCTGACTCCGGCAGGAATTGCCCGTGCAGAGGAAGAGTACTTTGATCCGTGGTGTCGACATGGATACCTGACTTATTTTATGAGGCCCTGATGGGTTTAAATTTTACCGGAGGATTCCTGGAATTTCAATGGAAGTCGCCACAGCAATAGACTGGCGGCCAGTGCTAGAGTAGCACCCATCCCGAATGCTACCACGTCGCCGTACTCCTGCCAGATCCATCCGAACATTAATGAGGCTGGAAGTGCCCCGATCCCCATCGTTAGGTGGTAGAGGCCAAAGGCGGACCCTTGCAGACGGGGAGGGGCCAGATCTGCGATCAGTGCCTTCTCGGCCCCCTCCGTCAGGCCGAAGTAAAGGCCATAGACGGCGAATAAGACCCATGCCTGCCAGGGCGACTCTGCCATGGAAAAGGCACCATAAACGAAGGCATACACGGCCCAGCCCGTCAGGATCACTCCTTTTCGGCCCCACAGATCAGAGGCAATCCCCGCAGGCAAGGAACTTCCCATCTTCACGAGGTGCAACACGACCCATAGCACTGGGATTAGGGTCACCGATACTCCCAGTTGCTGGGCTTTTAGCAGCAGAAAGGCATCGCTTGAGTTTCCAAGTGTAAAGAGGAATAAGATGACAACAAAGCGGCGGAGGGTCTTGGGCATATCACGCCAGGCCTGATGGATCATCAATGGCTCTTGATGCACTGACGACGGCCCGGCAATCCGGGTTTCCTTTATTCCCCTGGCCAGAAGGGCCACGGCCAGGATACCGGGAATCACTGATAGGATAAAGACCGTCCTGAGGTCTTCATGAAGAAAGACCAGTAGCAGTGTAGCCAGGAGGGGACCCACCACTCCCGCATGGTCTGCCGCGCGATGAAAACCAAAGGCCTTCCCGTAAAACTCTGGTGAGGTGCTTTCGGCAATGAGGGCATCTCTGGGCGAGGTGCGGACCCCCTTTCCCACGCGATCCACAAACCGCAGGACCAGCACGCTGGTCCAGGTTGAGGCCAGTCCGATCAGAGGACGGGCGGCATTCGAAAGAACATAGCCTCCGACTACCCACCTCTTTCGCCTCTGCACACGGTCCGAGAGAAATCCCGAGGCCATCTTTAAAAAGGAGGCGCTGGACTCTGCAATTCCCTCAATCACGCCAAGGGCCGCTGGCCCGGCCCCTAGAACCGCCGTCAGGAAGATCGGCAGCAACGGATAGATCATCTCAGAGGCCGCGTCGTTTAAAAAACTTACCACCCCCAGGATCAGGACATTGCCCCGAAGGCCGCTCAGCCAGCGATTCCGCGGTGGTTCTGCCTCTTGTCCTTTGCTCTGCACAGGATTACTCACAGCCTCTGGATGACAGGGGGGATTATACTTCGCCTAAGTTTCCTGGGCAAGCACACAATTGATTTAGTAAGCGTGCTTACAGATAGCGACTTAAATCTGCCGAAGTTTCTTGAGAGAGGAGGTAAATATCCCAGGCCAA
>DATECO010000111.1:0-3676 GCA_035286865.1 Nitrospiria bacterium
TCAGAAGACCCATTTGTGCTGCTTGCCAGAGATTGCCTGCATCCACGGTGATGAGCAGGTCCGCAGGGGTATTCGCGCCTTCTGCCTTCAGTCGTTCTAGCAGCGGGCCTTCCTGGTCCGTGATAAACTTGATCTGCACCCCCGTTGCCTGAGTATAGGCATCAAACACCGGTTTAATCAATTGTTCATTGCGTGCAGAATAGACGACCACTTCTTCACCGTCACCTGAGGATGCCGGCGATACGGTCCTTGCTCCGATGCCCCCAGACCTCATACCACCCCCAGGCGCAGACTGTTGGCCGCCTTCATCGGCAAACGCCGTGACAGCAAATAAAAAGGCTAACCCCATCACGCCTGCATTTTTCAAAGCAGCACACTCCCACATTGTTCTCCTCCTTCTATATTGATACTGATAAGCGTTTTCAATTTAGAATGACAAAAAAATCAAATCTTACAATCCCTGCAGAGCCCATAAAGCTCAAGCTTGTGGCTATAAATCGCGAACTTGTTTTTCCGGGCCACCATCTCCTGGAGTCTCTCGATGGCCGAGTTTTCAAATTCGATGATCTTTCCACACCGTGTACAAATGAGATGATCGTGGTGATCTTTATTAGAGACATTATCATACAACGTCCGGGTATCACTAAAATGCCTCTGCTGCGCCAGTCCGCAGTGACAGAGCAGATTGAGAGTCCGATAGACCGTGGCCAGACCCACCCGGACATTCCGCTTTCTGATCTCTCGGTACAGGTCCTCCGCCGTGACATGATCTTTCCCGAGGAAGATCTCCAGAATGAGCTGCCGTTGCCGGGTCAGTTTTAATCTGTGCTCGGCTAGGTGCCTCTTTAACATCTCAGTCTCCCGTTTCATATTCATACAGAACTAATTAATATTGAGTTTGATTATCAATATAATATAAAAGAGAACCACTTGTCAAACCTTTTCTTGCCTGTTATAATTTATCGCTATTCGAGGATCGTCATGCCTAACAAGGATTGCGAGCTTCCGGCGTTTCTCCCCCCTGACGGAAAGATCAGGGAAATCTTGGAACGATACAAGACCATCGTCGTCGTAGGTCTATCTAAGCATCCTGAAAAGCCCAGCCATTTCGTTCCAAAATATCTAAAGGAGCACGGCTACAAGATTATTCCGGTGAATCCCAACACCCAAGAACCCTTGCTGGGAGAACATGTCTACCCGACCCTCTCTGAGGTCCCCCAAGAGGTGGAGGTGGTCAACATCTTCCGTCCGGCCGAAGATGTTCCCGCCATCGTGAACGAGGCCATTTCCATTGGGGTCAAAGTCGTCTGGATGCAGGAGGGAATTGTTCACAACCAGGCGGCAAGACAGGCCATGGATGCGGGGATCACAGTGGTGATGAATCGCTGCATGATGAAGGAACACCAAAGATTGAAGGGGTAAACCCTGGGGGCGAAATTCCGCTTGACAAAGAAATATCGCTTCCCTACTATGGTGATATGCATCACTGGCCGAAAATTGAAGCGTTGACCAAGATGATTCAGGTCTGGGAGTATTATCGAGATGAACTGCAACAGGTGGAAGACACGATCAAGAAGAGTCTGAACTCCCAGGTGAATTTAATCAATGAGATTACCCACTATATCCTCAGCAGTGGCGGCAAGCGTATAAGACCCCTGCTGTTGATTATTACGTCAAGGCTCAATGGCCGCGAGCCGAATAACCATCCAGAGGTCCTGCTGGCCAGCTCAGTGGAGTTTATTCACACCGCCACCCTACTCCATGACGATGTGATCGACCAGGCAGATGTCCGCCGAGGGAAGAAATCCGCCCATACCCTCTGGGGCAACCAGGCCAGTATTCTGGTGGGGGATTACCTCTATACCCAGGCGATGAGTTGTGCCTTGAGTCTGGCTAGCCAGGAGGTCAATAGCGTCCTCGCAGAGGCCTGCCGACTCATGACTGAGGGTGAGACCCTCCAGCTCACTCATCATGGCAATCTGGAGGTCACCGAGCAGGAATACCTGAAGGTCATCCAATACAAAACCGCTGCCTTGCTTTCAGCCACCTGCCGTTTAGGAGGTATTGTGAGCGGGCTGGATCTGGATAAGAGGGAGTCCCTGGCCAGATTCGGACTGCATCTTGGGATCGCCTACCAGTTGGCCGATGACACACTGGACTATATCGCGGACAAAGATCTATTAGGAAAGTCTCTGGGCAAGGATCTGAAGGAGGGCAAGATCACCCTGCCGTTACTTCACCTACTCTCCAACTGTCCGGGTCGAGAGAGGGAGAGGGTGAAGGGAATTATCAAAATGGATGGGATTACCGAGAGAGATCTGCGGGAAATCTTGGCCCTCATGAAGCGCTATGGCTCGATCGAGTATTCGCTCAAGAAGGCCACTGAGTCTATTGAAAAAGCCAAGAAGAATCTCAATTTCTTTCCCCCTTCACTCCACCGTCAGGCCCTATTTGTGGTCGCCGATTATGCAGTGTCCAGAGACCACTGATCCTCTCTGAGGGTACCTCGATGGTAGCTGTAAGTCCATTCCGCGGGATTCTGTATGATCCAGAAAGGGTGAGTGATCTCCAAGAGGTGGTCACACCGCCCTACGATGTCATCACCCCTGAGGCACAGGAGAACTACTACCGCCGCAACGAGTACAACGTGATTCGACTCGATCTGGGAAAGGAAGCCCCAGGCGATAAACCAATAAACAATAAGTACACACGTGCAGCCGCCCATTTCAAAGACTGGCGAAGGCAGGGCATCCTCAGGCAGGATGACTCTCCTGCCCTTTACCGGTATGAGATCAGCTACTCCACCGGCCCTCAAGGACCGACGGGCCTAAAGTCGCCCAGCTTCCGGGCGTCACGTAAGACCTTGCAGGGATTTTTTGCTGCAGTTCGGCTGGAGCCTTACAGTTCCGGGAGAATTCTCCCCCATGAGGACACCTTTCCCAAGGTCAAGGAGGATCGCTTGAATCTGTTGCGGACCTGTCGAGCTAACTTTAGTCCCATCTTCACGCTCTATCTGGACCCGGAGGATCGGATCCAAAGGCTGCTAGAACAGGGTTCTTCCCAGAACCCTCCGCGCATCGATTTCGTGAACGAGGACCATACCCACCACCGGATGTGGAGTGTCGCGGATCCTGATCTGATCCGCCAGACCCAGGAGCGGCTTTCCCCGCAGAATTTGCTGATTGCCGATGGCCACCACCGATACGAAACGGCCCTGGGTTTTAGAGAAGAGTACCCCCAAGCCGATCATATGCTTATGTTCCTTGTGAACATGAAGGATCAGGGTCTGAGCCTTTTAGCCATCCACAGACTCCTCCACGGCCTGCCTGCCGAACGGGTGGAGAGGTTGCTCAAGGATCTCCCCCAGTACTTCCACATCCACTCTGACATCCACGACCTGGCCAGTCTTCAAGAGCGAATGCAGGAGATGGGCAAAACTCAACCTACGTTGGGGTTATATACCCACAAGGGGGATTTCCTGCTCCTGAACCCAAAATCGGAAGGGATCCAAAGAGTCGCAGCCCAATCGAACCTGCCTATTGCGTCGACCCCTCTTGATGTCAACCTATTGGACAAGATCATCTTGGAGGACCTCCTGGGCCTGAAGGGAGGGGCTGCGGATCGGGAAGCCCATCTTGTCTATATCAAGGATGCGGGAGAGGGAGTAGAGAAGGTC
>DATECO010000112.1:0-5921 GCA_035286865.1 Nitrospiria bacterium
CGGATGAAGAGATCCACCTCATCTGGAGAAAGGAAGCCGAAGAGCGGCTCTCACGACTTCCCTACTTTCTTCAAAAGATGATCAAAGGGCGTGTGGAGCGGCATGCCAGGGAGGCCGGTATAGGATTCATCACGCTGGAATTGATGGAAGAACTCCGCAAGAAGACGTTCGGAAACACCGCTCCCATCTTCAAGGATGGTCGGTTCCAGGGACTGTCCATGCCTGTAGACAATCGGAATACCTTATAGATTCTGTGCATTATGATTATTTCCATTGCGGACTGTCAAAGAGACTAGACATCTTACCTTTCAAGATAGCTCCCAGGGCCATAGCCCTTCTATGAAGACCTCACGTGTAATCGCTGATTTAACAAAGGATTCTTTCATAAGTTGATGGACCTTCTTCAGCGTTCTGGGTGGCATAGTTTTTGCTGAAAAATATAAATAGAAGTAAGGCGAGGACGAGAGATCGAATTCGCACGAAGGTCTTTCACTGAGGTGGAACTCGATGCGAACTGAACGAATAATGAATGCAGTCGGTATAGAGTCGCTGTTTAAATATGTCCGGGATGGATTTGTCTTGGTCGACCGCAATAAAACAATCGTGGCCATGAATCCGGCGATGCGGGAAATCCTGGGATGGGAACCCTCTGGGGTCGTGGGGAAGATGACCTGTGATCGCTTTTTTGGTTGCCAGGATACGAAAGGGTGCCCTTTTGCCCCCAATGCGTTTCGGGCCACAGGCTCTGAAGGATCAAAGCGTCAGGGAATCTTTCATGAGGTCACCCAGCCCACCGAAGGCGGCGGTCGCCGAAGCCTCTGGCTCAGTTGCTCTCCTCTGCCGGCCATCACCGAGGAGTCGCCCTCTGCCCTTATTATCGTCCGTGATATTACCCAGAGAAAGAGGGCAGAGGAAGAACTGCGGCAGTTGGCCATCCGTGATGGACTCACGGGCCTCTACAATCATCGTTTCTTTGTCACGCAGTTGATTGAGGAGATCTATAGAAGTCAGCGATACTCCCGTCCCCTCTCAATTTTGATGATCGATATTGACGAATTTAAAAAATACAATGACACCCATGGCCATCTCGAGGGCGATAAATTGCTGGTGAAGATGGCCAGGATTTTTACGGCCAGAACCCGGGCCATCGACTTTGCGGCCCGATATGGAGGAGAGGAGTTTGCCATTATCCTTCCAGAAACGACCAAGGCAGGGGCATGTCCAGTCGCCGAGAAATTGAGGTCGGATGTGGAACGGGAAATGCCGGAGGGTCTCACGATCAGTATTGGGGTGGCTACTTATCCCGACGATGCAAAGGATGTAGAGGGACTCATCGACAGGGCAGACCAGTGCCTCTATCGCGCCAAAAGAGAGGGCAAGAACCGGGTCTCCGCCTGAGGCGGGAATTTTTTACCTTGACGATTATTTTCCATCCGTTTAAAATGCCTTACCAAAACTGACCCATCTGTTTTTATCACCACTACAATATTGAATTTTTGGAATCACCGGGACTGTGTTGTTGCGGGGCAGTGTCCGCTCGAGAAGGAATCGTTAAGATGGAAGAAGAGAATCTGCAGGATCCTGAGATTTTGAAAAGGATTCAAGAAGTGGAAGTCAGAGTCGGACAAATGGCTCTCCAGGCCATGGTGGATGCCCGCCAGGTGGTACAGCAAGCCAGGGAAGAGGCGGAGCGACTCTTGAAGGTCAGGCATCAGGATTGGGAAAAGACGTCTGCGGTACTATTGCAGGAAGGCACAAGATCGGCAGAGCAAGAGGCGAGCATCATCATCGAGAAGGCCAGGCAAGAGGCGCAGGACCTTAAGGAGCGGGCCAGGGTCAGGATAGAAGAGGCCGCTGATCTGGTCCTGCATCGGGTATTTCCGGGCCTTTCCAGGACTGATACGGCATGATTGCCCGGATGGCCAAGGTAAGGATTGTCGGGCCAAAGACCCTATTGGAGGGGGTGACGGAGCTTCTCCAGGGGCTGGGCGTGATCCATATCGAGTCCTCTCCGCTCCATACAGAGGCGATCCGGCTGGAACGGTTTTCTCTTGATCCTGATCACCAGAAGAAAAAGGCAGAACTCGAGGGGTTCCTGAAGGACTTAAACCAACTCATCCAGGCCTTGCCCGAGACCCTGCAGACCGAAGCCCTATCGGTACCGACTGGAGAAATTTCTACGATGGATGACGATCGGCTGAGGCAGATCAGAGAGTCCATTGATGTAGCTAAACCAGCGATTGAATCCGTGCTCAATCAGATCAGGGAATGTGAAGAGGAGCAAAGCCTCCTGGTGAAGTACGAACATGTCCTGGAGGCCCTGGCCCCTCTCCTCCACCAGATCCAGGAGAGCAAGGAGTTGGATTTTGTGGGGTTAGTCCTGAGCACACCTTCCCCTGAATCACCAGGCGGTGGCGAAAGAGCAACCGTTCTCCAGGAGATCCGACAGGCCCTCTCCGATCTGACCGGAAATCACTATGAGCTTTTTGTCTCTAGGGTTGATCCGGAGACGCTTGCTGGTCTTCTGGTCATCCCTCGTGAACTGTCCGCCAGGGTTCGGGCCTTTTTGTGGGGAGAGAATATCTCGGAGCTGCGACTTCCCGCCTCTATTTCAGACAAGCCGGTGGGAGAGGCCCTCCGGATCCTTCTCCGGAGGCGGGTGGAGCTTCCCCAGCAGCTTGGGCAGCTTCGCGAGTCCCTTCGGTCTCTTTCTCTTCAATGGCGTGAGCAGTTGCGGATCTATCAAAGGATCGTCGAGAATTGGGTGGCCCAGTTAGAGTTTACCGTCTATTTTTATCAGACGCGCTCCACCTTCCTGATATATGGCTGGATCCCGGCCGATCGGGTATCCACCGTCGCTCAGCGGCTCGCAGAGGCCTTTCGGGGGGGTGTGGTGATGGAGAGGATCGGCGTGGCCCGGGAGGAAATAAAAAGGATCCCCGTTGCCCTTGAAAACCTCCGCCTGGTGAGACCCTTTGAAACCTTTACCCGGTTGATGGCCCTTCCCCGGTATGGCTCGATCGACCCTACACCCTTTGTGGCCCTCTTCTTCCCTTTTTTCTTTGGGATCATCGTGGGAGACATCGGATATGGAGTGATCTTCCTGGGTCTCTCCTTGTATGCCCGCAAGCGATGGGGTTCGTGGCCGCTGGTGAGGGATTTCTCGGCGATCTTCATGGTCTCATCTCTCTCGGTAATTGTGTTTGGCATCCTTTATGGGGAGTTTTTTGGTGAGATGGGGGAGCATTTGGGGATACATCCTCTCCTGCTCAATCGAATGGAGGGGTTTTTGCTGCTCCTCAAGATCACGTTAGGGATTGGTTTGACGCATGTCCTTTTAGGGATCCTGCTGGGACTGATTACAGCGGCCCGCCAACATGACACCCGAGAGGTGGCCATTAAGGGTTGTAGTTTGACTTTTTTGGTGGCGCTGCTGATTATGATTGGGGGCCTGGCGGGCTTCCTCGCTCAGCCGTTTGCGGTTGCAGGGGCCATTCTCGCACTCGTTGCGCTTTCTGCCCTTTTCGTTCTGGGCGGTGCCCATAGCGCCATGGAGCTTCATAATGTGGTGAATATTCTGTCCTATCTGCGGCTCATGGGAATTGGCGTGGCCTCTGCAGCACTGGCATTTGCGGCCAACACCCTGGGAGGCCTGGTAGGAAATATTTTTTTTGGGGCGTTGATCATGCTGGTTTTCCATCTGATTAATCTGGTTTTTGGGATTTTTTCCCCCACCATCCAATCGCTTAGGCTGCATTATGTGGAGTTCTTTGAAAACTTCTTTCAGCCGGGGGGGCGGGAATATCGGCCTTTCAGAAGAATCTAGTGTTTAGTTGGTGAGTGTTTAGTGAAATAAAATAAAGGGGATCAACCACTAAACACTGAACACTAACCACTAACCACTAACCACTAACCACTAACCACTGAGGGGGAGAACATGGAGATTGGATTAGTCGCGATTGGGGCCGGACTGGCGATTGGTATTGCGGCGTTGGGAACGGGCCTGGCACAGGCCCGGATCGGGGCTGCCGCCGTTGGGGCGATTCTTGAAAAACCGGAGAGTTTGGGGACAGTGCTCATCCTGTTAGTGATTCCGGAAACCCTGGTGATTTTTGGGTTTACGGTTGCCATACTGATCATGTATGCCCTGAAATAAGGAGACAGGAGACAGGAGGCAGGTTATCAGCAAATGACTCCTTAGCCCTGCCCCCTGTTACCTGAAACCTGTTACCTAATTTAACATATGGGCTATCAGGTCTTGATAGAGACCCTCTTGAAAGAGGGGGAGAATAGGAGCCGGGAGATCCTTGAGAAGGCTCGGGCAGAGTCGGAGACCATTCTCCGCGAGGCCAAGGAGAAGGCTGAACAGGTTGAAAAGGATTCCCGAGAGTTCCTTCAGAAGGAGATCGAGGCTCGGACGGCCAGGATCCTCAACCAGGCACGGATGGAGGGCCGACGTATTCTTTTAATGGCCAAACACGAGATCCTGGACAGGGTCTTTGAAACGGCCGAAGAGCGATTGCGCGACCAGCTCAAGCAAGCCGGCCGCAAGGATTTGTCCCGCCGTTTTTGGACTTCGCTGGTGGAGGAGTCTCTACCGAAGCCACGGCCGGCGGGTCCGAATGGCCGTACGGCTATGAAGGCGCTTATTCATAAAGAGACCCCCGTTGAACTCGAAATTGTCTTACGTGAGAGAGGGGTTGAGTGGGAAAGGGTGCAGGATCCTGAGCTTTGGTTTGGGTTCAGGCTGGTATCAACGGGCGGTGAGATTGTAGTAACCAACAGCTATAGGGCACGGCTTGAGAAGATCAGGCCAGATCTTCTCGTAGAGCTTAATGCCCTTCTCTTCGGGAAACGAGAGTAGCTATAGACACAGGGGACAGGGCGCAGGGGACAGGGAAGACACCTTCTCTCCTGTCTCCCGTAACCTGTCGCCTGTAACCTTTGTCCCATGGATGATTATGCCTATATCAATGCCAGGGTCAGGGCCCTGAGAGGTGACCTGCTCGATCAGCGGGCGTACGAGCAATTGCTGGTCCAACCCGACATCCCTTCTGCACGGGATTGCCTGGCCCGTACTGTCTATGGGAAGAGGGTGGGTGATATTCCGGGCGGTGCACCCATCATGGTGTTAGAGGAATGGCTACGGGAGGAGTGGTCGCGCACCGTCTCCAAGCTCCACCGGATGACTGAGGGTCGGTCAAGGGAACATCTTGAGGTTGTGCTGGGCCGCTGGGAGGTAGAAAACATCAAGGCCATTCTCAGGGGTAAAAGGGCCGATATAGGGATTTCTGAGATCCTGGCCACAGTGCTGCCCACGGGTCTTTTTGATGGGCCTGCCCTGGCTGAGCTGGCGAGACAGCCCTCTATTCAGGCGATAGTGGACCTGCTCACCACATGGCGTTCTCATTATGCAAGGCCCTTAAGGGAGGCCTTAAGAGCCCACCGGGAGCTCAAGGGGCTTGAGCCCCTGGAACTGGCCCTTGATCACTATTATTTTGAGGATGCAATGAGGAGACTTGAGGAGGGAAATCACAGTGCACTACTCCTCCGAAAGCTGATAGGCCTGCTGATTGACCGGGTCAATCTCCTGACTGCCTTTAAGATCTTCAGTGGAGGGGCGACCTCCCGGTCTGAGATCCCGAACTATTTCATCAAAGGGGGAATCCATTTGCCAATCCAAGTTTACGATGCCCTGGTCAGGGCGCAGGGGCTGATGGAGGTGATCGAGGTCATCAGGAAGACCCCATATTCCAGCAGCGTGAAAGGGCTGGAAGGAGAACAGAGGGGAATTCCCTCCTCTTTGCGGCTGGAGCGGGGTCTGGATCAGATCATCCTGGAGAGGGTCAGGGCCATGAGTACTTCCGATCCCCTGGGCATCGGGTTATTAGTCGGTTATCTTTTACAGAAATATCATGAGG
>DATECO010000113.1:0-2544 GCA_035286865.1 Nitrospiria bacterium
ATGGATTTAATTTCTTTTCAGGGGTTCCAGACTCTATCCTGAAGGGGATTGTTTCATCCTTGATGGAGCGGGGTGAAAACTACTACCTCCCGGCGGTCCGTGAGGATGATGCCCTGGGGATGGCCTGCGGGGCCTACCTGGCAGGGAAAAGACCGGTTGTTCTGATGCAGAATTCTGGCTTGGGTACATCGCTCAACGTTCTCACCTCCCTCCATTTGATTTATAAGATTCCCTGTCTGCTGATCCTCTCTTGGCGCGGCTATGGCGGTGTAGATGCCCCCGAGCATCTCGTAATGGGGGAGGCCTGCACCCGGATCCTCGAGACCGTTGAAATCCGTTATCGAACCCTGTCTCCCGACCGGCTGGATGAGGATATGACATGGGCGGTGAAGGTGTTTGAGAATGAGCGTATGCCGGTGGCATTTATGCTGAAAAAGGGGGCTCTCCTATGAAACGCCAGGAGGCCATCGAGACGGTGTTGCGGCTGCTAAACCAGGAATTGGTGATCCACTGTAATGGGATGGTGAGCCGTGAGTCATTCCAGATAAAGGACAGGACAGAGAACTTCTATATGATTGGTTCCATGGGGCTTACCGCCTCGATCGGTTTGGGGCTGGCCCTGGCCCGGCCAGATCGCAAGGTGATGATATTTGACGGGGACGGTAATGTCCTCATGAATCTCGGGACACTGGCCGAGGTGGCCGCGTTAAGGCCCCAGAACTATTTTCATATCTGTTTTGATAATGGAGTCTATGGGAGTACTGGGAATCAGCCGACCCTTGCAAGGGTGGTGGATCTGGCTCAGGTGGCCCGTGCAGCAGGATACCGGATCGTTAAAACAGTGGATGAGAGAATTGCCTTAGGAAAGGCAGTAAAGGAATTGTTGCAAGGGCAGGGCCCAATTTTTCTTTTGGTGAAGGTCGTCCCGGAAGAGGAGTTTGAAACAGCCGGGAGGGTGACTCTTTCGCCTGAGGAGATCAGAGACCGGTTTATGGCGGCTGTTAGAGCCCGGCATCTGGCTTAGCCAGTGACGGGCCGGGGTGTGGGGGCACCTGCCGGCAGGCAGGTCGGAGGACTAGGAGGGGACAGATTTCAAATCTGTCCCCAGCCGTTCTGCACGGGCCCCCACAGATAAAACGAGGGGAGCATGATCCTACTCAATCCAGGGCCAGTGAATGTCACGGAGCGCGTGCGCAAGGCCCTGTGCCAGGAGGATATCTGTCATCGAGAGGAGGAGTTTTCCGGCCTCTTACAGGGAATCCGCAGAAAACTCTTGGAGGCCTTCGCGCCTGATGGCTCTTACACTGCGATTGCGCTGACGGGATCGGGGACGGCAGCGGTGGAGGCGGCCATCTCCTGCTGTCTTGATCAGAGCAGCAAGCTGCTAGTGATCAATAATGGGATATACGGCGAAAGAATGGCCCTCATGGCCGCTGCCTATGGGATGAATGTGGTAGAGCTGAAATCTCCGTGGGAAGAGGGCCTCGATATTTTACGACTGGAAGAGACTCTCAGGAGAGAGCCATCAATCCAGGTGGTGGCCATGGTCCATCACGAGACCACGACCGGGATGCTTAATCCGGTCCGGGAGGTCGGCAAGCTGACCGGTCGATATGGGAAAAAACTTCTCGTGGATTCCGTCAGTGGACTGGGCGGTGAAACCCTGGATCTTTCCGCCTCAGGCGGACGTGAAGGCGTGGACATGTGCATCGGCACGGCGGGAAAATGCATCCAGGGATTTCCAGGTGTCTCTTTTATCCTTATCCGCCGCACGGAAATGGAGAGAATCCAAAAGATCCGACCCCGGTCTCTCTATCTCTATCTCCCGGATCATTTTCGAGACCAGGAAAGGGGGACTGTGCCCTTTACCCCGGCGGTGCAACTTTATTACGCCTTAGATGAGGCCCTGGCCGAGCTTTTGGAAGAGGGGGTTGATCAGAGGATTGCCCGGTACCGGGAGGCTGCAAACCTGCTTCGGGGAGGATTTGTGAAGCTGGGGCTACAATTCCTGCTTCGCAAGGGCCTTCGTTCCAACACGATCACCTCTCTCTACTTGCCCAAAGGGGTAAGCTATAAAGAGCTGCATGATGGCCTTAAACGGCGGGGGTATGTCATCTACGCAGGGCAGGGCTTGCTTCAGTCCAACATCTTCCGGGTAGCCAACATGGGGGCGCTCAAGCGCTCTGACTTCGAGGGCTTTCTCCACCATCTGGAGGAAGTTATTAAATGAAGGCGATAATCTTGGCGGCTGGGGTGGGTAGACGCCTGGGTAAGCGAGCTGAGGGGATTCCCAAATGCCTGATCCCGATTGGGGGCCGGCCCCTGCTTTTGAGAACCCTCGCCTCACTTGGGAAATTGGGGATTACGGATCGTGTGGTGGTGGTGGGTCATGAGAGGGAAAAGATAGAACGGCTAGTCATACAAGATTCCACAGGAATCGGGAGGGTTCGGTTCCGGGTCAATCCAGATTACAAGAAAGGTAGTATCCTTTCCTTGTGGTGTGTGCGGGATGAGTTTGAAAGCGAGGATCAGTCCGCCTTAGGC
>DATECO010000114.1:0-2167 GCA_035286865.1 Nitrospiria bacterium
TCAGGTGCAAGGGGTTTTCTCCTTACTCCTAAACCTTCTATAAAATGTAACGTTTTACATTAGCTTAATGACCCAATAACCCAATAACTCATTAATTTAACTCAGGAGGTGTATCATGACTGTTATGAGATCGGTATTTTATATTCCCGGAAACAATGACAAGATGGTTGCCAAGGCCCCTACCACGCCAGCTGACATCATCACACTGGACCTGGAGGATTCCGTTCCCCCCGCTGAGAAGGCCAGGGCCCGCGAGATTGTTCGGGAGAACCTGAAATTGGCCGGGTCGGGCGGGTCCACGATCTTTGTCCGGATCAATAACTGGGAAACCCTGATGACGAATGATGACCTGGAAGCCATTGTCCACGAAGGGCTTTCGGGGGTGTGTCTGGCCAAGTGCGGGGGCCCGGACCATGTCCAACGGCTGGATTGGAAACTGGAGGAATTAGAGCGAAGGAGAGGGTTGCCGGTTGGCGGTGTCGCCATTCAACTCCTCATCGAAACTGCGAAAGGGGTCATCAACGCCTATCCTTCGGCTATCGCCAGTAAGCGGGTCAACTCGCTCATCTTCGGTGCTGTGGATTATACAAAAGATATGAGGGTGAAGCTGACCACGGAAGGGGATGAGCAGTTCTATGCAAGGGCCCACGCCGCCGTGGCGGCGAGGGCGGCCGGATGCATTGCCATAGACTGTCCTTTCGTTGCCTTCAAGGATACGGAGGCTTTTGAGAAAAACACACGGTTTGGCCGGCAATTGGGCTATGAGGGAAGGATGCTTATCCACCCCAGCCAGATCGAACCCTCTCATAAGATTTATACTCCGGCCCCTGAAGATGTGGAATGGGCGAAAGGCGTTGTAAAGGTATTCGAGGAAGAGGGGATTGCCAAAGGAGCAGCGGCTGTTTCGTACCTGGGCAAGATGGTGGATACCCCGGTCTATGAAAATGCCCGGACGATCCTTGCCACGGTGGAAGAGATTGCCGCCTTCGATGCAAAGCGGAAGCAGGGCTGAGTTTTTGTGTTCCAGGTGCCTTACATATATCAACCCATCAGCCCTGAACCTTAAAAGGTTCAGGGCTGCAATAACCTCTTTCGACCACCCTTTAAGTTGCAGGTAAAACTTTTGGACTTCGAAAACGCCAAATAATCCCCCTTCGTCCCCCTTTGGAAAAGGGGGAATCCAACGAAGCGCGAGACTCCTCCCTTTCGAAAGGGAGGCAGGGAGGGATTTAAAGAAGTTCCGTAGCGCCCCCATTTATTGGGGGCGAGATATGATGGCGCCGGCAGTAACTCGCCGCGCAGGCGCTTGCGCAGCGGGATGCCGACGCTACAGGAACGGACAATTCGCACGGGGTGGTAGCCATGCGCCTGATCATTGTTGGACAGGGTCCCTTCGGAGAGAAGGTACTGGAAACTTTGATCGGAAAAGGGGAAGAGGTGGTCGGTGTATTTTCGCCTCCGGATAAGAGAGGAGAGGCGATGAAAGCGCTGGCTCAAAAGTCCGGGATTTTTTCTGACACACCGGCCCTGATGAAAGAGCCCCGTGTCTACGATGATTTTGTAAGGCTGAAGCCGGATCTTACCCTGTTAGCCTTTGTAACCGACATTATCCCCGAGAAGCTGCTCACCGTTCCCACTCAGGGAACCATATGCTATCATCCATCTCTCCTGCCCCGGCACCGGGGAGCAAGCGCCATCAACTGGGCCATCATTCATGGAGATAAGCGAACCGGCTTAACCATCTTCTGGGTGGATAAAGGCATCGACACGGGTTTCATTCTGCTTCAGAAAGAGATAGAGATCGGTCCTGACGATACGACCGGATCCCTCTATTTCAACAGCCTTTTCCCCATGGGAGTGGATGCCATGATAGAGGCTGTGGAGCTGATCAAGAGGGGAACTGCCCCGAGAATCTCTCAGGATGGATCAAAGGCTACCTATGAGCCGCCCTGTGATGACCGTGTGGCTTCCGTGACGTTTGATAAAGCGGGAAAAGACATTTACAATTTGATTCGAGGTTGCGACCCTCAACCTGGAGCTTTTACGATGTTTAGAGGGAAAAAGGTCAGACTTTATGACGCTTCTTTTAACCCGGAGACTCCCGGAAAAATTCCGGGTGAAGTTGTTTTTGTTGAAAAAAAGGGGATCGGAATTGCCCTTCGAGACG
>DATECO010000115.1:0-6082 GCA_035286865.1 Nitrospiria bacterium
CGGATTACATTGCGCAGGATGAGCAGCACACCACTCCGCGTGCGGCCTTGGTGTACGAGCCTGTAGAGGGGAGCATCTTCAAACTGCTGTATGGCCAGGCCTTTCGGGTGCCCAATAGTTATCTCAAGTCCGAGACGATCCACACCTATGAAGGGGTGTATGAGCAGGCGATGGGGTCTCATCTAAAAGGCAGCGTGTCCGGATACGTATACGATATCAAAAATCTCATCAACCTCACTACCATAGGCGGGGGATTTGGGTTGATGAACTTGAACCGAGTGCGGGGCACGGGAGTCGAGACCGAATTGCGATCTAAGTGGGCTTCTGTGGCTGAGGGCTACCTGAACTACACGTATCAGGTCACGAAGGATCGGGCCACCCGGGAAGAGCTGAGCAACTCTCCAAACCACCTGGCGAAGGCGGGGGTGGTGTTTTTTCTGGCCGGGGAGAGTGCCTCTTTGGGGATGGAAGGGCAGTACGTGGGGAATCGAAGGACGGTGCAGCCCGGGGAGCGGGTGGGTGCCTATATCGTGGCCAATATGAGCTTGACGGTGCGCAATCTTTACAAAAATCTTGAGATCCAATCCACCGTCTTTAATCTCTTTGATGCAAGATTTGAGGATCCGGCCTCCCAGGTACACGCCCCGATTTTGAAAATACCGCAGAATCGAAGGAACTTTAATGTCAAGGTTACCTACCTTTATTAACGGATCCTTTCTGGGGCTCCTGTTTTTGGTCGCGGTAGTCATCGTTGAGCCGACAGTGGCCTCTTCGGCTGAGGTCGCCGTCATCAAGAGCCAGGATGTGCTCCCTTATGATCGAGCCATTGAGGGATTCCGGAGCCTCACCCAGGCCAGAGTCACCGAGTACAACATGAATGGAGACATCGGAGAGGGCTTCAAGATCGTCGAACAGATCAAGCGGTTCAAACCGGCCGCTATATTGGCAGTAGGGTCCAAGGCCGCAGTGTTGGCTAAGGAAAATCTTTCAGAGATTCCCGTTGTTTACTCTGTCGTCATAGACCCCGAGAAGTATGGCCTTCAGTCTGGTAATGTGATCGGGATTGCTTTGGAGATTCCCGTCAACTCTCAGCTCAAGAAGTTCAAGGAAGTTGTGCCTAACCTGAAACGGATCGGGGTGGTTTACGACCCCAACAAAACATCCAGACTCATCCGCGCTGCGCAAGAGGAGGCCCGCCACCTGGGGCTGGAGTTGGTCGCCGTGGAGGTCTCCACTGCGAAGGATCTCCCCGGAACAATTCGAACCCTGTTGCCTCAGGTCCAGGGCCTCTGGATGGTCCCGGACAGCACCGTGATCACAATGGATTCGTTTCAGTTCATCCTGCTCGCCACCTTGGAACGGAATATCCCTTTCATGGTATTTTCCGACAATTTTGTGAAGGCCGGCGCCCTTATGGCGCTTTCCCCTGATTATCTTGCGATCGGGAAACAATCCTCTCTCCTGGTGGATAAGGTGATTAAGAACGGGATCTCCGATCGTGGAAAGGTGATCTCTCCAGAAAAGGAGCGTTTGATCATCAATCTCAAGACGGCGAAGATCCTCGGTCTTGAGATTCCGGGAGAAATCCTGAGAACGGCTGACGAGGTCATACAATGATAGATCCTCGAAAGGCGAAATTCAGCTTAAAAATGAAGTTTACGCTGATGATCGGCTTGATGATCACCATTGTGGGGCTATCCCTGGCGGGGTATTCACACCAGACATCAGGGGACGTTCTCAGGAATGAATTGCAGGCGCGAGGGAGGAGCCTGGCCGTTAACTTGGCCTTTAACAGCAAATTCGGAGTCCTGTCAGAGGATGCTGTAACGCTTGGTAATCTGCTGGAGGGGGTCATCGCCGAGGAGTCGGTGGTGTATGGAAGAGTGTATGAGGCCAAGGGACGATTATTGGCGGAGGTCTACAGAGATGGAGAAGAATATCATCGGGAACAGAAGGCAACAGAATCTCAGAGCGTCGATCCGTTTCCGCTGGAACCGATTATCCGGAATCTCAATCTGAATACGCCTAATGGGACAAAAGAGTACTACAAGATTATGGCCCCGGTGCTGCTGCGAAAAACTATGACCCCAGGGATCGATGAGGACCTTGCCCAGACCTTTGGGCTTGAGCAAGGACAACAGGGCATTGTCCCTATTGGGTTTGTAGAGATTGGCATTTCACCGGCTCAGATGTATCGCAGGCTAAGCAGCCTGATCTGGTTTAACGTCGCCATGACCCTGGGAGTCGTGGGATTAGGAATTCTGCTATCCGGGGTCTTTGTCCAGAGGCTGCTTCTTCCTGTCAAGGGAATGATCTTAACGGCCCAAGAGATTGCTCATGGGAATCTCTACCAGAGGGTTCGTGTCTTATCTGGAGATGAGATCGGAGAGCTTGCCAGGATCTTCAACCAAATGGCCCAGTCTCTTCTGGAGAGGGATGAGCAACTCCGGCGTCAGTATGGCGACCTGAAAACCTCGCATGCCAGCCTGAGCCGGGTGGCAGCGGAGCTTGAAGAATACAAGCAAGAGCTTGAGCGAAAAGTTCAAGAGCGGACCCAGGAGTTGGCACAAAAGAATGTACTGTTTCAAGCCGCCATGGAACAGGCACAGGAATCAGACCGGCTGAAGACCCAGTTTTTAGCCAATATGAGCCATGAGCTGAGGACGCCGCTCAATGCCATTATTGGTTTTTCCCAGGTCATGCTGGAGGGAATCGACGGTGAGATTAGTGAGATTCAGCGAAAGGATCTGACGGCAATTTATAACAGCGGAATGCATCTTCTCGGGCTGATCAATGATATCTTGGACATTGCCAAGATCGAGGCCGGCAGGATGGAACTCAATCTAGAAATGATCAATCTTGGAGAAGTAATTCAGAGCGTGATGGCCACCTCTAAGGCCCTGCTCAAGGGGAAGGAGATCGAGCTTAAGATGGAGGTTGCCGAAGGATTGCCAATTCTCCGGGCTGATAAGATCCGGATTCGACAGATTATACTCAACCTTGTGGGCAATGCGGCCAAGTTCACTACAAAGGGCTTTATCTCGATCAGCGCTGTAGAGGATCACAACACGGTCAAAATCAGCGTGACCGATACTGGCCTCGGAATCCGAGAGAAGGATATTCCCAGGCTCTTCAAGGAATTCGGACAGCTCGATGCCTCCACGACTAGAAATTATGGCGGTACAGGCCTCGGACTGGCCCTTGTGAAGCGGTTTGTCGAAATGCACGGCGGGCGGGTGTGGGCCGAAAGCAATTTTGGTGTAGGATCGACCTTTTCCTTTGTCCTCCCCCTTCAGCAGCCGACGCGGCCAGAACCCCAGGAGCATTCACCAATACCTATCGAGCGGCCGAGTGATTCACCCGCAAAGGTCGATGGACCCCTCGTTGCTGTGATTGAAGATGACCCGCTGGCGATCTCGCTGTTTGATCGGTACCTATCCTCAGAAAACTATCGGGTCGTGGGCGTGATCCCCGATGATCATGTATTGGACCAGATCAAGGCCCTGAGGCCCCAGACCATCCTTCTCGATATCTTAATGGGTCCCCGGGACGGCTGGGCGATCCTGCACGAGCTCAAAGCAGACGCGGATACAAAGCACATTCCTGTGATCATGTGCTCGATTCTGCAGAAGGATAAAAAGGGTTACGCCTTGGGGGCGGTGGACTACCTGGTCAAGCCGGTGGATAAGGGGGAGCTACTCCAGGCCTTGGCCCGTCTTGGCACAATCTATGATGTTGCTGTCATCGATGATGATCCGAAGGCTGTCCGGATTTTGGAGAATGTTCTGAGTGACCAAAAGTATCGGGTCCATTCGGCATACGATGGGGCATCCGGGCTGGCCATGATCAGGGAAAAGCGACCGGACATGGTGCTGCTTGATCTCATGATGCCGGGAATGGATGGTTTTGAAGTTGTCGAGGCTGTTAAGAAGGATCCAGAGATCTGTCATATTCCGATTGTGATTTTGACTGCCAAGGATTTGACGGGTGCGGACCGTGAACGATTGAATGGCAAGGTCAGCACTTTGATCCAAAAGTCGACTGTAAGTGAGATTCAACTCATGACTGACGTGGCCAAAACAGTTAAGCATCTTGAGTCTCAATTCCGGGAAGAGATTTAGTCAGGGCTAAGAGAAAAAGGAGAAACACGATGGAAGCAAAAGCAAAGATCCTGTACGTGGAAGACAACCGCGAGAATATTGAACTGGTTCGACGGATTCTGGAGGCCAAGGGCTACCTTATGGTCGAGGCCGAAAACGGGCTGGCAGGGTTTGAGGCGGCTAAGCGGGAGCGCCCAGATCTCATCCTCATGGACATCAATCTTCCGGATATGGATGGTTATGCGGCGGCCACTCTGATCAAAAATACCGCAGAACTAAGCGAGATCCCCATTATTGCCTTAACTGCCAATGTGATGAAGGGCGACCGGGAACGAACCCTGACGGCTGGTTGTGATGGGTATATTGCCAAACCCATCGACGTTCGAAACTTTCCGGCCCAGATCGCGGCCTTTTTGGGGGGGCAAAAGGAGAGTGTGGCCCCTGAGGAGGAAAAGGTTTATTTAAAAGAGCACAGCGTTAAACTGGTTGAAAAATTACAAGAGCGTATTCGAGAATTAACCCATGCCAATGAGGAACGGCAACGCAACCTGGACAAACTCCAGGAGCGGACGACTGAACTATCTCTGCTGTTGGAAATCACCACAACGGTCTCCTCTTCCTTGAACCTTCACGAGATGCTTCAGGCTTCGGCCCGGACCATCGCCGAGAAGCTGGCGACGACCTTCTGCCGCATCTTGATCATGAACCGGCAGCGGCATCATCTCATCCTGATGGCGGCTTATTCACAGAGAGAAGTGAAATGGGACGACGAAGTGGGCCGATTCTGTTCTGCGAGTGAATCGTACTATTATAAGACTCTTCAAAAGTTTAGCCAGCCGCTCCTCCTCCAAGACCAGGAGATCCTGGCAGCCAATTGGACGCCCGAGGAGAGGATTCTAATGACCGGGCAACTTGTGGATTTGAGGGCTGTTCTGATATGCCCAGTGGTGAGTAAAGGGATTCAGATCGGGCTGGTGATATTGGGAGAGGTTCGAGGGTGGCATCGGAGTGCATTTACCCCGGAAAGGGTCCGGCTGTGTGATGCAGTCGCCAACCAGATGGGAAGCGCCATTGAGAATGCGAGGCTTTATGAAGAGGTGGTTTTCAAGGGCAATCAATTGAAAGCGGCTAACTTGGACTCGATCAAGGCCCTGGCGGAGGCCCTGGAGACCAAGGATTTTGAAACGAAAGGTCACTCAGATCGCACGGTGGCCCATGCGCTGAACATCGCCAAGCGGATGGGCCTCTCGGAACAGGAACAAGAGTGGATCCAGTACGCAGCGATCCTGCATGACATCGGTAAGATCGGTATCCCGGAACAGATTTTAAAAAAACCAGGGAAACTGACCCCAGAGGAATACGAGGTGATGAAACAGCATCCAGTCTATGGGGCCCAGATCGTCCGGCAGATCAAGTTCTTAAATCATGTCGTACCTCTTGTGCAGGCAGATCATGAGCGGTGGGACGGGAAAGGCTATCCTGATGGCCTGAAGTGTGAGCAGATCCCCTTGGGGGCCCGCATCGTGGCCCTTGTCGATGCCTATGACGCAATGACATCCGATCGGGTCTACCGGAAAGCCCTGGGAAAGTCTTTTGCCATAGAAGAGATCGAACGCTGTTCTGGGACTCAGTTTGATCCCCACATCGTCGGTGTCTTTTTAGAAATTCTACGAAAGGATGTGACATGATGATACTTAATCGAATGTTTCTGGACAGGATTCGCGAAGACATGGGGCGTTTCTTGATCCTGCTGGGGTTAGTTTGCCTTCTCGGGGAGGGGGTGGCCCTGGCCGTAGAATTCCCCTTGGCGGAGGAGATAGCACTTTTCCAGGCCGAGCAGGAGGGCCAGGTCGTAATCGCCGCCGTGAGATATAAGCAGCGGGTGGGAGAGGCCCCCTCCTCCGTCACAATCATTACCGCCCGGGAGATCGCGCAGTATGGGTGGCGGACCCTGCCGGAGGTCTTTCGCTCCGTTCGAGGTT
>DATECO010000116.1:0-4064 GCA_035286865.1 Nitrospiria bacterium
TGTTGCGGATGACCAGGGGCCAAGCGCTCCATCCGCTTGGATCTCTGCATGTTCTACACTGGTCATGTACTGACCATTATATCCGCCTAAAACGAAGATGTGTTTCTCACCAGCCGTGACGGCTGCCAAAAATCTCGCAAACTGAAGGGGAGGGGCTAAGCGCCAGGGTTCAAATTGGCCATCCGGCCCAATCCGGGTCCATTCTGTACTTCCCTTACCGCCGCCCAGACCCTGGATGTGGCCGCCCACCACATAAAGGTGATCACGCCGAAGCGCAGCGCCGTGGATATAACGGTCTGTTGTAAGCAGAGAGTTGACCACCTCCCACCTTCCCAGATCCCCATTCGGAAGAAGTTGGGCCCTCTCCAGATTCCTTAAGAAAATCCCGTTGTATCCCCCTATTGCGTAAAGGTACCCGTTGCTCACCAGGGCTGCCGGCCCGCGCCGGGGCGTGGTCATGCCCGAGACGGGGGCCCAGGGCCCTAACCGTCCATCTTCATGGATCCTGGCGCGTTCCACTGTGTTGAGGAGGTGGATCCCATTTTGACCATTGGCACCCCCAATCGCATAAAGATAACCGTTCGCTGCAACCAGGGCCAGAAAACCGCGAGGCTCGGTCAGTGGTGGACCCTGCTGCCATGCCTCCAACTGACCATCAGAGCGTATCCCGGACCATTCCACGCTGTCTAAAAAACCGTTTTCTATAGAGGCCCCTCCGGCGACATAGAGCCTGTGACCAGACTCGGCCGCCCCTGCACCGCTCCGGGGTTCAAGGAGAGGTGAAGAGGCCTGCCATCCCCTTACCCATATCTTCTTGGCTATTCTCTGGCAGGTGGGGAATGTGAGTAGAAAGAGAGCAGAGATGAGGAGAACAACCAATCCCCTGTTTCTCATAGCGAACTCCTTAAAGTTGCTATTTTATCACAGATTATCCTGTATCTGAAGCACTTAAAGGGCGAGTTAGATCCACTCCTCTGCCGAATACAAATAAGGCAGGATTCTTCAATGTACCGGTACCCCTAGAGGGGGTGTGTACCTTGCTTGACACCCCACAGCAAACAAGATATGATAACTCCTAATCTCTAGGACCTTGAAAAAAGGCTATTTTTATGACGCCTTTTCCAAAAAGGCATTTCAGCCGTTGGGGAATCTCCCTTTTTTTTATCCTATTGGGTAGTCTGCTTTCCTTTCCTGTTTTCTCTGCAGAAAAACCGGTGTATTTGGCAACCTATGATGGGGTGATTAATCCTGTGGCGGCAGAATTTATCTCAACAGCGATTGCTGTGGCTACACAAAAGCAGGCCCAGGTCCTGGTGATCAAGCTGGATACCCCCGGTGGGCTGGATACCTCTATGCGCTTGATTATCAAGGATATCAATGCGTCGGAGGTGCCTATCGTGGTCTATGTAGCTCCACCGGGTGGTAGGGCAGCATCCGCCGGGGTGTTTATCACCATGGCCGCCCACATAGCCGCTATGGCACCAGGGACCAACATCGGTGCGGCCCATCCTGTGGCAATGGGCGGTGGTGAGATGGATAAGGAGATGAAAGCCAAGGTCGAGAACGATGCGGCGGCCTATATCAAGTCCATTGCCGAGAAGCGGGGAAGGAATGTAAAGTGGGCCGAAGAGGCTGTTCGAAAAAGTGTCTCTGTGCCCGAAAAGGAGGCAGTGGCACTCAAGGTTGTGGACCTGGTGGCAGAGGACGTCCCCTCTCTTCTCAAGCAGATTGATGGTCGGGAGGTGGTGACGGGTAGCGGAAAACATGTCCTCAAGACCAAGGATGCGAAGGTTGAGGAAATAAACATGGGGCTTCGCCTCAAAATTCTCAATGCCCTGAGTGATCCAAACATCGCCTATATTTTAATGCTTCTAGGGATTTATGGGCTCATCTTTGAGCTTTCCAATCCCGGGGCCATCCTCCCCGGTGTGGTGGGGGCTATTTGCCTGATCCTGGCATTTTATGCCTTTCAGACACTACCCATTAATTATGCAGGCCTGCTGCTGCTTATCCTGGGCCTGATCATGTTCATCGCCGAGATCAAGGTCCCCAGCTATGGGTTACTCACGGTGGGTGGAATTATCTCCATGATCCTGGGCTCTCTTATGCTTATGAAGACGGACGCGCCATTTATGAGGATCTCCTGGGCAGTGATCATCCCCTCTGTGATGACGACTGCGCTCTTTTTTATGTTTGTGGTGGGGATGGCCCTTCGTGCCCAACGCGGCAAACCCGTCACCGGTGCGGAAGGACTGGTGGGAATGGTTGCTACCGCCCAGACGGATATCGCCCCGCGTGGAAGGGTCATGTTGCAGGGAGAACTGTGGGATGCCGTAAGCGATGAGGTGATCAAGGAGGGGGAAATTGCCGAAGTGAAGACTGTGGATGGTATGAAACTGGTGGTAAAGCGCGCCAAACAAATATCCTGACTCCAGCAAGGGGGTGGACATGAGTATCCTGGAATTGCTTTTAAGTCCTGCAGTGGTCATCATTATCGTTGTGCTTCTTCTGGCCACCGGCGTAAAAATCCTCCGTGAATATGAACGGGCGGTGATCTTTCGACTGGGCCGTGTGGCGAAGGCCATCTGGAATCCGGGTGGGAGTGGTAACGGCCCGGGGATTGTGCTGATCCTTCCCGGCATTGACAAGATCGTCAAGGTTCCCTTGCGTACCGTGACCATGGATGTCCCGCCACAGGATATCATCACACGGGATAATGTCTCGGTCAAGGTCAATGCCATTATCTATTTCAGGGTGATTGATGCTCAACGGGCGATCCTACAGGTGGAGGATTATCTTTACGCCACCTCCCAGATTGCACAGACGACGTTGAGGAGTGTCTTGGGCCAAAGCCAATTGGACGACCTTCTGGCCAAGCGCGAGGAGATCAATGCAAATCTCCAGAGGATTATTGATCAGCAGACTGAACCCTGGGGAATAAAGGTAGCTATGGTGGAGGTCAAAAATGTAGACCTGCCTCAGGATATGATCAGGGCCATTGCCAAGCAGGCCGAGGCAGAGCGGGAGCGGCGCGCAAAAGTGATCCACGCCGAGGGGGAATATCAGGCTGCACAGAGGCTCTCGGACTCTGCTGAGATCCTGAGTCGAAACCCCGCTGCAATCCAATTGCGTTTTCTTCAGACCCTGGCAGGGATCGCGACGGACAAAAATTCTGTTACAATCTTTCCGGTCCCCATCGATCTCTTGACCCCCTTTCTGAAAAGAGGTGACAAAGGGGGATAAGGGGCAATACACCCAAGAGGAAGATGCCGCGTTGCAAGCCTGGATCCAGCGTTTCAAAGAATATCGGACCACCCCAGCCCAGATTCTGATCTTAGGATTTCTGGTGGTTATCCTGGCGGGCACTTTGCTTCTTTCCCTCCCTTTTGCCGTCTCTCCGGGGAAATCCCTGCGCTGGATAGACGCCCTCTTCACCTCGACCTCGGCCGTGTGTGTCACGGGGCTGATCGTGAAGGAGACCCCATCAGACTTTTCCCTCTTCGGACAGGTGATCATCCTGATGCTGATACAAATTGGGGGTCTGGGCTATACCACTTTTGCAACGGTAATCTTCCTGTTTCTGGGAAAAAGCATCAGCATCCGGGAACGGTTGGTGATGAAGGAGGCGTTGAACGTTTTAAGCACAGAGGGGATCCTGAATCTGACCAAATGGATAGTCATTATTACACTCCTGGTCGAGATGGCCGGAACGCTCATCCTCTCGGTGCGATTCCTGCAACAGTATGATCCTCTGAAGGCGGTCTATCTGGCACTCTTTCACAGCATCTCAGCCTTTAATAATGCGGGATTTTCACTATTTTCCAATAGCCTGGTCGACTATCGCACCGATGTCGTGGTGAATCTGGTCATTGGAATTCTGATTATTCTGGGAGGGCTGGGATTTATCGTATATCGAGAGATCTTCCAGTATTACTTCAAGAAGGAAGTCTTCCGGCTTTCAATCCATACACGGGTGGTGCTCATTGTGACAGCCCTGTTGATCACGGTCGGGACGTTTATGATCTACCTCTTTGAATCGGGCAACGGGACGATGCAGGGCTTTT